>JACPFC010000021.1:0-7650 GCA_016183175.1 Deltaproteobacteria bacterium | reverse complement strand
TCTCCTCGTTACCCCGTTGTCGTAACTCCCGAAATTCTGCAAACGATCAGCCAAAAAATCGTGGAGAATTTTCAGCCCCAAAAAGTGATTTTATTCGGCTCCCATGCCTGGGGTAAACCAAAGCCGGAAAGCGATATCGACCTTCTCGTGGTCACAAATGCCCTTTCCCCCCTGCGGCCGGCCCAAAGACGCCTCCAGGTGAAGCATGTCTGCCAGCCTCCGCTGGTCCCCATGGATGTTCTGGTCCATACCCCCGAAGAGATCGGCGAAAAATCTGAGGCGGGGGATCTTTTTTTGGCGAAAATTCTTGCCGAAGGCAAAGTTCTCTATGACAAATCACCCGATTGATGCGTGGACAAAAAAAGCGGAGGCCGATCTGGCCGCCTGCCGAAAACTGGCGGAGGACGATGTCAGCGGGATGGCGGATGTGATCTGTTTTCATGCCCAGCAATGCGCGGAGAAATATCTGAAGGCCTTCCTGAATAAAATGAAGCGCGATGCCCCAAAAATCCACTCCCTGAAAGTCCTTGTGGAACTGGCTAAAGAGAGCGACCCTGAGTTTGAAACCCTCCTCGAAGATGCGGCCCAGCTTGAGGAATATGCGGTTGAATTCCGCTACCCCGACGAATCGGCAACGGAAGAGGAGGCCCGCGACGCCCTGCGAAGGGCCGCCGGTATCCGCGAATTTGTCCGCCTTAAAATTTAGGGTCACGAGACCCCAAGCTTTACTTCCTCATCGCCTGAATAAGAATCCGCGCCACCTCGGGCCGCGAAAATTCGTGCGGCGGTTCGATCCCCTGCGAGAGCATTTCGCGCACCTTCGTCCCCGATAGAAAAACATGATCCTCTTTTCCATGCGGGCAGGTCTTGGCTGACGCCATCCCCTCGCACTTTTTGCAGTAGACCGTATGTTCGAAAAACATCGGCTGAATCGCCAATTCCGCCGGATCGAACTCGTCAAAAATCAGCTGGGCATCGTAGGTGCCGTAGTAATTCCCCACTCCCGCATGGTCCCTGCCGACGATAAAATGGGTGCACCCGTAATTTTTGCGCACAATGGCGTGAAAAATCGCCTCGCGTGGACCGGCGTAGCGCATCGCCGCCGGGAAAACGGCAATACAGCTCCGATCGGCGGGATAGTAGTTCTTCAACAACACTTCATAACACTTCATCCGGACCTCGGCCGACACGTCGTCCGATTTGGTGGCTCCCACCAGCGGATGCACAAGCAGTCCGTCCACCATTTCGAGGGCGCACTTTTGAAGATATTCGTGCGCGCGGTGGATGGGGTTGCGCGTTTGAAAACCGACCACCCGCTTCCACCCCTTTTCGTGAAAATATTTTCTCAAGTGGGCGGGGTCTTTCCGGTATTCCGCAAAATCGGTATACTTGACCCGATTGAGCACATTCACCGGACCTCCCAGATAAACATCCCCCTGATCGTAAACCACGGCAACGCCGGGGTGGGCCTTATCGGTTGTTTTGTAGACCTTGGCCGCCTCTTCTTCCTTATCATAAGAAAACTTTTCCTTGAGATGCAAAATGGCCAGGGGGCCTCCCGCTGGATCGTAAAGGGCGACATCCTCCCCCTCCTTGTATTTTCCGGCATTTTCCTTTTTGACCGCCAGCGTGATGGGTATGGTCCAAGGGAGACTGTTCACAAGATGCATCGTATCAAGCACCGACTTGTAGTCTTTCGACTGCATGAAGCCGGCAAGCGGGCTTAAGGCGCCGGAGGCGATCATGTCGAGGTCCGACATTTCACGCTCGTTCAAGGTGACACGCGGCAGGGAGACCGCCTTTTTGACCCCTTCTTCGCGTTCGTGTCCGGTCAACAAACATTCAACGAGTGTGCCTCCGTGAGGCGGCAGGGGAAATTTCATATTTTTGTATGCCTTTCTGTTCTAATATATTTTAAGCTCGCAAACCACGCGGTCCTTTAACTTGTTTGCCTCCGAACCTTCAAACACTTTTTTCAGGAAGGAACCCCTTTTTTCGGTCACAACCATCAGGGCGGCATCCTCCCTTCGGGAAAGCTCCCCGCAGATTTCGAAATAATCTCCCGATTTTAATTCCGACTCGCAAGACACCTGAAAGGTGCGGGCCTGTTTTTCTATTTCTTCGATTTTTTTTTTGACCCCGTCCCGGTCTTGGCCGATATAAACAAGAGAAAGCCCCCCTTTCATCTCTTTGGCCTTATGGAGGGCGAAATGAAGGGCCTCGGTGGACTCACGGCCGGGGGAGATGACGAGAAAAACCTTCTTCATAGCCCACCGGCAATGGCGGGGACAATGCTCAACTCGTCGCCGTCTTTCACCGCCGTTTTTTCTCCGTCGAGAAAACGGACGTCTTCGTCGTTGACGTAGATATTGACAAAGCGGCGCAACTGCCCCTCATTGTCATAGAGGCGCTCCCGGAAACCCCTGAAGTTCGTCTCGAGGGCGGTAAGCACCTCTTTAACGGTATTTCCCGTCACTTCCACCTCGCCCTGATTGTTCGTCAGTTTTTGAAGCGGCGTTGGAATGCGTACTGTGATGGACATTGTTTTTCGTGGTTCGTGATTCGTGGTTCGTGGTTCGTTTTTGCGATCCGCGATCCGCGATCTGCGATCCACGCCCTATAATATTTTCCTCTCCACATAATCCTTCTTATCCAGATCCCAGTAAAACTCCGAGGCTCCCTTAACCTCTTTCGCAATCACCGAAACGACAATATACGACATGTGCGGAAAAAGCGGCTCCCCCCATGGCGCCGCCATTTCCCTGTCTTCCTTTGAAAAATAGACGCCATGTTCCGGATGCGAGTGAAACATGGAAACGATTGCCTCCCCCCTATCCCTTGCCTCCTGGGCAATACGTTCGATCTCTTTTGGATCGATGACATAAGCGGTCTTGGCGTCGCGGGGATACCGCTTGGGGTCGCTCCGGTGAAGTTCATTTTGCAAATTACGGGAGGGAATCACCTGTGTCGCAACCAGATGAGAGCCGACCTCGCCAACCACCATCCCGCAGGCCTCTTCGGGCCAGGCCCGTTTGCACTCGGCAAAAATCTCGTCCAACAATTTTTTGTTGATCTGAAGCATACCCACCATCCACCATCCACCATCTACCATCTACCATTCACCATTTCATCCCTTCAAAATACCTGTCCCCATGATCGGGAAAAATAGTGACGATCACCCCCTCTTTAATTCGCTCCGCCAATTTCAATGCCGCAAGCATTGCCCCGCCGGATGAATAGCCGACCAATAACCCTTCCTCTCTCCCCAACCGATCGGCCAGATCATAGCTCGGCTCGGTTTCAAGTCCCATAATTTCGTCCAATTCCTTCTCATGATAAATGCCGGGAACAATGGAGGTCGGCATATGTTTCAAACCCTCCAGACCGTGCAACGAGTGGGCCGGCTGGGCCCCCACGCAATAAATATTTTTGTTCCATTCCTTGAGACGCCGCGAGGTTCCCATCGCCGTTCCGCTGGTTCCCATGGTGGCGACAAAATGGGTGACCCGTTTTTGGGTTTGTTCCCAAATTTCCATCGCCGTCGTGTCGTAGTGGGCCCGGGAATTAAATTCGTTGTTGTACTGGTCGGGCATGAAATATTTTCCGGCGTTTTCCTCATGGAGCCTGTGCGCCATCCGGATGGCGCCATCGGACCCTTCCATCGCGCTGGAAAATGTCAGCTTCGCCCCAAAGGCGCGCACCGTTTCCTTGCGCTGATGCGAGGCGTTGGCCGGCATGACCAATTCTACTTGATAGCCCAATGCCGCGCCGATCATGGCGTAGGCCACACCGGTGTTCCCGGAGGTGGGATCCATGATGATCTTGTCTTTCGTGAGCCTTCCCGATTTGATCCCCTCCTGAATCATCCGCCAGGCGGCACGGTCCTTCACCGATCCGCCGGGGTTGAAATATTCAAGCTTGGCATAAATCTCCACTTTTTGCGGCAAATGCCTCGTCAACTCCCGAATCCGCACCAGAGGCGTGTTGCCGATTCGGTCTAGTATGGAAGAAAGAATCATCCCTCAATCACACTCATCTCAATCGGCTCGACGGTCAATCCCCGGGAGCGGAAAAACTTGAGCGATTCGTTCACCTTGTCCTCCGGCCCTTCCAGCTCCACGGCCATCAGGCCCACCTGCTCGTTCACCGAGGCGGAACGGATGTTGAAGCGGACCTTGTACTTGTCGTACATGTCGCAGATGATCGCCTCTTTGACCTGGGCGGCGGGAAAGGTGAGATAGACTTTTCTTCGGACGTTTTTAGCCATTTTTTACCTCCAATTTTCCTACTAATTCCTCAAACTCGTTTAAACTCGGCTTGATGATCGGCGGCTTTCCAAGCTTGTCCACCACGGCCTCCTGCGTCTTCAGGCCGTTGCCGGTGATGCAGAGGACAATCGATTCGTTTTTGGGAATCCGCCCCTCACCGATGAGTTTTTTGGCCACACCCACCGTCACGCCGCCGGCCGTCTCGGCGAAAATCCCCTCCGTCTCGGCCAAAAGCCGGATTCCGGCGATGACCTCCTCGTCGGTAATGTCTTCACACCAGCCTCCGCTTTGGGTCACCGACCGGGCGGCATAAAAGCCGTCCGCCGGATTGCCGATGGCCAGCGACTTGGCGATTGTGTTCGGCTTGACCGGCTTGAAGATGTCCCATTTGTTCTTCACCGCCGTGGAGATGGGGGCGCATCCGGTCGCCTGCGCGCCGTGGATTTTGGCCCGGTTTTCCTTGACGAGACCAATTTTTTCCAGTTCCCGAAAGGCCTTGTCGATCTTGGTCAAGAGCGAACCGCTGGCCATCGGAACAACGACGTTCTGCGGCGTCTTCCAGCCAAGCTGTTCGACAATTTCATATCCCATCGACTTCGACCCCTCGGCGTAATAGGGGCGCATATTGATGTTGACGAAGGCCCATTTGTATTTGCCGGCGATTTCACTGCAAAGCCGGTTCACCTCGTCGTAGGTGCCGTGGATGCCCACCAGATGGGTGCCGTAGATCATCGTCCCCAACACCTTGGTCGGTTCGAGATCGTACGGGATGAAAACATAGCTTTCGAAATCGCCCGCCGCGGCGTTGGCCGCCACCGAGTTGGCCAAATTTCCGGTGGAGGCGCAGGCAACCGTTTGAAACCCGAACTCACGGGCCTTCGAGAGGGCCACTGAAACAACGCGGTCTTTGAACGAAAGTGTGGGATAATTCACCGCGTCGTTTTTAATGGTGAGATCGGATACCCCAAGCGCCTTGGCCAGACGGTTGGCGCGGCGGAGAGGGGTAAACCCCACCTGCCTCCCGACGGTCGGGTCGCCGTCCAGCGGGAGCAGTTCTTTGTAACGCCACATATTGGGGCCGCGTGAATTTATTTTTTCGAGGGTCAGATCTTTTTTGATGGCCTCGTAGTCATAGACCACTTCCAGCGGACCAAAACAGAATTCGCATACGTGCGTCGGCGTCTTGGGATATTCCTGCCCGCATTCGCGGCATTTTAGGGCTTTTGTATAGGTCATATTCTTTCGTAGGGGCGCAACGCGCTCGTTGCGCCCCTACATTTTAAAAAACTGCTCGATGCTGAAATACCTCTGCCCCGCATCGCACAAAAAAGTCAGCACCTTTTTGCCGGGCCCCAGACTCGAAGCCACCTCTACTGCGGCATGGACATTGGCGCCGGAGGAAATTCCAACGAGAAGCCCCTCCTGCCGGGAGAGGCGGCGCGTCATTGAATAGGCGTCGTTGTCGGTCACCGCAATTACGTAATCCACAATTGAACGGTTTAAATTTTTCGGCACGAAGCCGTGCCCCAACTGCTGAATCTTGTGACGCCCCGGCTTTCCACCCGATATCACCGCCGATTCTGCCGGTTCCACGGCGACAATTTTCATCTTCGGGAACTTTTTCTTCAAGACTTCGCCCACGCCGGTGATTGTTCCTCCAGTTCCCACGCCGGCGACCAGTGCGTCAACCCCTTGGGGGAAATCGGCCAGAATTTCCTGTGCCGTCGTTCGCCGATGGGCCTCGGGGACCTCGGGATTTTCAAACTGCCTTGGCGCGAAACTGTTCGGATTCCCCCTCATAAATTCCTCGGATTTCTTTACAGCTCCGGGGATTCCCTCATCCTTCGGCGTCGTTCGAAGTTCGGCCCCAAAACCTTCAAACATCTTCCGCCGCTCGAGGCTGGCGTCTTCGGGCATGAAGATGATCAGGCGGTATTTTTTAACCGCGCAGACCATGGCAAGGGCGATTCCCGTATTCCCCGCCGTGGCATCGACAACAAGCCCTCCCGGCTTCAACCTTCCCTCCTTTTCGGCCTTTTCGATCATGGCAAGGGCGATCCGGTCTTTGACCGAAAAACTGGGGTTCCCCGCCTCGTACTTCCCGAAAATTTCGGCTCCCTCACCAGCCACATGCTTGAGAGGAATAACCGGTGTGTTGCCGATGGCCTGGAGAATAGAGTCCATTTCAGGAGGGCTAGCGTGACGTGTCCGCTTAAGTAACAAACGCGGCTTGACTCTGTCAAGCGGGATGACTAGAGGGAAACTCATGGAATATGAACCAGTTATCGGGTTGGAAGTTCATGCCCAACTGTTGACAAAGAGCAAAATTTTCTGTTCCTGCTCCACTCAATTCGGGGCTACACCCAATCAGAACACCTGCCCTGTCTGTTTGGGGCTTCCGGGGGTACTCCCCGTCTTAAATCAAGAAGTGGTCCACTTTGCCATCAAGGCGGCCCTCGCCCTGAATTGCTCGATCCAGAAAAAATCGATCTGGGCGCGAAAAAATTACTTCTACCCCGATTTGCCGAAAGGCTACCAGATTTCGCAGTACGAGGAACCGTTGGCATTGGGAGGATGGCTTGATGTCCCGGTCAACGGACAAAAAAAAAGGGTCCGGCTCACCCGGATTCACATGGAGGAAGACGCCGGAAAACTTTTGCATGAACTGGGCGACGAGATGGTCTCGCACGTTGACCTCAACCGCGCGGGTGTGCCGCTGATTGAAATTGTGAGCGAACCGGAAATCCACTCGGCCGGGGAGGCGGCGGAATATCTACGCCAGATGCGCTCCATTCTCCGCTACTGCGGCGTTTGCGACGGAAATATGGAAGAAGGTTCCATGCGGTGTGACGCCAACGTTTCCATTCGACCGGTTGGATCGGATAAATTCGGAACAAAAGTGGAATTAAAAAACATGAACTCGTTCAAGTTTGTGGAAAAGGCGATTGAATATGAAATTGAACGCCAGAAGGCCGCCCTCTCTGCGGGCGAAAAGATCGCGCAGGAGACCCGCCTCTGGGATTCAGGGCGGGGGGTCACCGAATCGATGCGGTCGAAGGAACAGGCGCATGACTACCGCTATTTTCCCGATCCCGACCTCGTGCCGCTTTTGATCGACGAGACATGGATCACCACGGTGAAACAGGAACTCCCCGAACTGGCCCCGGCCCGCGCCGCGCGGTTTGCAAAGGAATACCAGATTCCGGAATATGATGCGCAGGTGCTCACCGCCGAAAAGGCGATGGCAGATTATTTTGAGGAGGCGGTGCGCGCCTATAATCAGCCAAAGAAGATTTCGAACTGGATGATGACCGAGCTGATGCGGGAATTGAAAAATACAGGAATCGAAATCGAGCAATCAAAGGTAAGGCCCGGGCAGATC
>JACPFC010000020.1 GCA_016183175.1 Deltaproteobacteria bacterium | reverse complement strand
GCAGGTTTCGTCGCTTGGCCCTGTCTCGCCGTCGCAATCGTCGCTCCACTGGTTGTTGGCGCAGGTTTGCGTGCCGGCCACGCACTCCCCTTCGTCACTGCCGCAGGACTGGGTTTCCCCTTCGGTACAGTTGCACCCTTCGTCCGATGTCCCATCGCAGTCGTTGTCGAGGTCGTCATCGCATGTGTCTGAACTCTCGGGTGTTGTCTCGCCACTGCAATCGCTCCAGGCGCCGTTGGCGCAGGTTTTTGTTCCGCCGGCGCAGATTCCCACATTTTCCGTGCCGTCGGCGCCGGTGTAGCATGCTTCGGTGAGATCCTCATCCACCGACCCGTCGCAGTCGTTGTCGGCGCCGTCACATTCCTCGGTGGAGGCCTCGCAGGGAGGTTCGATTGTCTTAACGGGAGGACAGATTCTGGCCTCGATCATGCCGGTTGCCCTGGCCAGCATGTAAACTTCGGGAGTGCTTGTCTGTCCCGCGACTGCCTGCTCCAGCGGAATCTTGTAAATCGTCCCTTCATCAAGGCTCTGGACAAGCAGATCGCCCGTGGAGCGCTTCACGGAAAGTTCGACCGGCGTTTTGATCTCGGCCAGCACGCTCAATGTATTGCCGGCGAGGTCGTACTTCAAAACCCTGTTTCCCGCGAGGTCGTTGAGATAGAGCGCCCCTTTGAAAATGACCATTCTTCCGCCCGGCTTGAAGTCGGTCGCCTTGAGTTCCGCCTTGATGTCGTAGAGGAGGGTCAGAGCGTCGGCGGTGTCCGTTTTATAGAGTTTGCCTTCGTCGGTCAGAAGATATTTGTTGCCGTCTTTGTCGAAGGTCAGTCTTTCCACCGTGATGCTCAAGTTCAAATCGGTGACCCCCTCCGGGGTTGCTTTGAGAACCTTGCCGGCGTCGGCAATGTAAAGGGCTCCGGTACTGCCAAAGGCCAGATCGGTGATTTTGGTAAATGTCTGGCTTGACAGTATCCGTTTGGTTGTTCCCGTCGCCAGGTCGGTTCTGAAGATAAGATTGTCGTCCTGCATCAGAAGGGCCTTTCGGTTTGCGATGAGGTCTTTGGGGGCCGTGAACTTCCTGATTTCAACCGCCGGCTCGTTGCTGGAATTGTTGCAATAGCCGCTGTTTGTCTCTCCGGCGGCTTTTTCCGTTCCATAGCAGAAAACGGTTGTCGGCGTTGAGCCGTCGAGGCAGGGGGAGGTCTCCTTGGCGACGATCTTGCACTCGGAGGAACATTCCTCTTTGGTCGAATCGGTGATGCCGGCGGTTCCGTCACATTCCTCACCTGAATCGACGGTCCCATCGCCGCAGGTGCCTGTGTCCGTTTCGACGACAAAGGTGCAGTCGGAGGCGCAGGTCTTGCCGGCCTCCGTGGCGGTTCCGTCGCACTCCTCTCCCGTGTTCAGGATGCCGTCACCACAGGTGCCGCAGGCGTTCCCGGTGGCGCTGGCGATGGTTTCGTTGGTGCATCCGGCCGTCGCGTCACAACTGTCTGTCGTACAGTCATTGCTGTCATTGCAGTCGAGGGCGGTGCCGTCGACGCAAGCGTTGCTGACGCAGGTTTCCATGCCGTTGCATTTGTCGCCGTCGCGGCAGTCGCTGTCGGCGGTGCAACATCCATCGATAGCTGTATTGGTGACGGTTCCTGTTGCGGGGTCGCAAGAGTCGGTGGTACAGGCATTTGAGTCATCGGTAGTGACCCCGGCGCAGAGGTCTTTTTTGGTTATTTTGCAGTCGGTGCATTCCTGCGTGGTTGAGTCGGTGATGCCGAGGGTTCCGTCGCATTCCTCCGGGGGAGTCAGTTTTCTGTCGCCGCAGTATTCAAGGGTACAGCTTAAGGAACAGCTTTGGCCCGCGGAAACCCCGTCGGTTCCGTCGCACTCTTCGACGCCGTTTTTGGTTCCGTCACCGCAGAACTCCAGAGCGGACGTGTCGATCGACGGCAATACGACACTCTGGAGCATGCTTTCTTTGAGTTGGTCTGTAAGATTCAGATTAAGATTAAGATCGCCTGATTGAGAATATCCGTTCGGGATGGCGCCCAGCAAGAGAGACAGAAACAGCACAAACGCCATAAAATGGCGGCCCTTACAGCGACGATATTTGATGATATAACTCAACCTGACCTCCTCTATTTACTGCCTTTCAGTTCACCTTACTGTACAAAGCAAAATTCAGGCCAACATGCCCTTCATCCTTAATTTCTTTCCGCGGGTTGACCGATTATGTAAAGTCACCTTGTATTTTAACAGGTTATAGATTGAATAAAGAAGTCAAAAATGGTCCGAACAAGACCGGAAACCAGGGTTCCAAACGATCAAAATGAGAATTATTCTCAAAATGAAAGAGAGAGAGGGTTGTCAAAATATTGACTGCTTGCTGAAATCTTGAAAAATTTATTTTACTAACTATTTGGAATAATTATGTAAAATTTTATACACAACCCGCGATTATGGCACCGTATTTGCTCCTAATAAGGGGAGACGGAACAAGAGGGAGGGGGATTTATGACGGTGCGATCTTCCGGGATCGTGGTGTTTGTCTTCATGATGTGGTTGATCCCTTCGGTTTGGGCCGAGGAGGTGGCATCGGCAGATTCGGTGGAAACAGATGAAGAAGAAACGGCCTGCGCCGATTTGAGTGAAAAAATTGATATCATGCTTGAGGCGTACGACAAGGTAAGTACTCAATTTAAAACGATTTCTGACAGAACTCTCTGTAACTCGATGAGTGACCAGTGCGAGTATTTTTATGCCTCGGCCCGCGCATCCCAAAAAGAATACCGTGAAGAATGCGATCCGGACTACGAGATCGTCAAGGTTGAAAAGTGCGATTATTCCGAAAATCCCTGCGTCAAACGACTTTATCAAAGGCGTACCGGATCGGTCGCCGGGACAGGTCAAGGTGTCAAAGATAACCCTTTTGGCGTTAAAATTTTGACGCTTTTTACGGGAGAAGAGGAGGAATAAGGCTCGAGTTTTTTCCACCCCAACAAAAGGGGGGGTTGAGATCACTTGATCGGTCTCGACCCCCTCTTTCCTTTTTGACTTTAATCATCCCCCCTGTCTATATTTGCCGCCGATGACTTTCTCCTTCTTCCGCCGAAGTGTGGGGGCCAAAATCGCGCTGGCCTCCACGGTGACCCTGCTGTTTGTGACGGCGTTGTTTCTTCTCATTTTCACTCTTCTGGATGTGACGCTTCTTTCCAAGTTTACCCTCCTTCAGTTGATCCCCGTTTTTGTCCTCCTTTTGGTGTTTGTGGAGGTCATTCTGGTCATGTTCACGGTCTCCCTTTTTGTCGACCGGCCGTTGCAAAAATTAAGAAACGTGATGCGGCTGGCCGAAGAGGGAAATTTTCTGGTTCGGGTCGAGATCGACTCGCCCGATGAAATGGGGAGACTGGCGGGGAGTTTTAACCGGATGCTCTCCAAAATCACCGATCTGGAGGCGCGCAAGATCGAGACCGAGCGCGAACTGATCGCCGCGCACGAAAGCCTCAAATACAAGCGGGAGCTGGAGGAAAAGGCGGCGATTATCGAATCCACCAATCAAAAACTGGAGGCCTCGCTCAAGGATCTGAAAATTCTCTTCCAGATCTCCCAGAGTTTAAGCCCCACGCTCGAACTCTCGGAGCTTTTGCACACGGCCACCCGGATTCTGACCGAAACGCTCAACTACCGCGAGTTCAGCCTTCTGTTTCTCAACGCGGGGCGGGAATATCTGGAGGTGGTCGCGGCCCACGGTTTTCGCGACAACGCCCGCATCCGCAGTCTTAAATTCAGGCCCGGCGAGGGGATTTCCGGGATGGTGGCCCAATCGGGCCGGACCGTTTACATTCAGGATACCGGAGCCGATCCGCGGTATCTGTATTACAAGGGGGAAAAGAGCGAGGCGGGATCTTTTTTGAGCATTCCCCTGATCACATCGGGAGAAGTGGTGGGCGTCTTGAACGTGGGTCACAACAAAAAGGGGGCTTTTTCGCCCACCGACGTGCAGTCGCTCGAATCGGTGGCCAACCAGATTGCCATCGCCTACGACCGCTCGCGCCTTTACATGAAAACCAAGGAGCTATCCGTCACCGATGAACTCACCGGCATTTACAACCGCCGCCACTTCCAGCAGGTGCTTCACATGGAATGGAAAAGGGCCACCCGGTTTATCCGCCCCATCGCCGTGCTGATGATCGACGTCGATTATTTCAAACGGTTCAACGACCGTTATGGCCATCTAAAGGGGGATCAGGCCCTTAAAGGTCTGGCCCGCCTCCTGTTGGAAAACCTGCGCGAGGTGGACACCGTGGCGCGGTTCGGGGGGGAAGAATTCGTTGTTCTTCTGGCGGACACCCGCCACAAGGATGCCCTTTCGGTTGCGGAAAAACTGCGGCGTCTGGTTGAGGAACGCTCCCCTCTCTTTATCGGGCAGGATTCGTCAACCAACCCGTTGACCGTCAGCATCGGCGTTTCGGCCTTCCCCGATACGGCCACGGGAGAAGAGGAACTGATCAGCACCGCCGATATCGCCCTCTATCGCGCCAAGGACAAGGGGCGGAACCGTGTGGTCGGTTATGAGGAGGGATTAAACCGCGAATTGCGGGTTGTCTTGGGCCCTGCCGAGCCTTCGCTGGTCTTGAACCGCAAGGCGTCAATTTGATTTGACAGTTCCGACACAAATAGGTTAGCCAAACGCCATAAGGGGGTAATAGCCATGAGTTTCAAGGAATTTTTCGACGAGGCGCTGACCAAGGGCGAACACATCAAAAACGAAATCGTCTCCGAGCTGACGAAGTCGAAACTGCTTCGCGAAATGTTGAAGAGCGATCATTTCGCGCGGGCGGTGTCGGGGGTGGTCCGCACCCGGGACGAGGTGGCCAAAAGCATCCGCAAAAACGTGAAGGCGGTTTTTCAGATCATGGCGGTCCCCACAAGGGACGATCTTGCCGGCCTGGAGCGCAAAATCGACGGCTTGGAGAAGTCGCTCGACCGCGTGGCCAAAAAGGTCATCACGGTCAAGAGCCTCAAAAAAATCAACCTCAAAAAAGCGGCCAAGCAGGTTCATCACGTTCACTAAAGCTTATCAATGAGTGAGCGAGGATCGGATTTACTCCGTCCGAGCGAACGGGGGGTACGGGGGCGCCAGCGGCAAAGCCCCCGATTTAATGGTGGCACAGAACAAAGGGACAGCATCCCAGGCGATCGGCATTTTTGATTCAGGCATCGGCGGCTTGACTGTTCTCAAGGAAATCCGGAACCAGCTCCCTTCCGAAGACATCGTCTATCTGGGCGACACCGCCCGCGTCCCGTTTGGGACCAAATCCCCCGAAACCGTTCTCAAGTTTACCATTCAAAACAGCCTCTTTCTTTTGGAGCAGGGGGTGAAGGCGCTGGTGATCGCCTGCAACACCGCATCGGCCTATAGTCTGGAATCGCTCCAGAAATTTTTCAGTGTTCCCGTGATCGGCGTCATTGAACCGGGGGCGTCAAGCGCCGTCTCCAAAACAAAAAACAGACAGATAGGGGTCATCGGCACGGAGGGGACAATCAGATCGCAAGCCTATCCGCGGGCGATCGCCAAACTTGATGCGGCGGTTAAAACAAAAGCAAAAGCCTGTCCTTTGCTCGTGTCGCTGGCTGAAGAGGGGTGGTTGGAAGGGGAGGTGCCCGAAAAGGTGCTTGGCACCTACCTGGCCGAATTTCGGGGGAACGGGATCGACACCCTTATTTTGGGGTGCACCCATTATCCGCTGTTCAAGCCGGTGATTTCCAAAGTTTTGGGTAGCGAGATTCAAATTGTCGATTCCGCCGTCGAGACCGCTCGTCAGCTGAACGAAACCCTTCATGATCTCCATCTCAAGCAAACCGAAAACAGAAGGGGGCAGACGAAAATTTTTTGCACCGACGCGCCGGAGCGGGTCGCCCGCGTGGGAAGATATTTTCTGGGGGATGAAATCCCGAAGGTGACGAAGGTGGAACTTTCATGAAAAAACCCTCCATTGCCCAGCTCGAAGAAATCGCCCACGAATTGAGGGTCATCATCCTCAAGATGGTTCACCACGCCAAGTGCGGCCACACCGGCGGACCCTTGTCCTGCATCGACATGCTGGCGGCTCTCTATTTTTACAAGATGCGCATCGATCCCAAAAATCCCTCGTGGCCCGACCGCGACCGTTTTGTCTTGTCCGCCGGGCACACGGCCCCGGCCCTGTATGCCTGTCTCATCAAGGCCGGATTCATTCCAGAGGCCGAGATGTGGGGATTAAGAAAGTTGGGGAGCGGTTTGCAGGGGCATCCAAAAAGGCATGTGGAGTGGGGCATCGAGATGTCCACCGGCTCACTGGGGCAGGGGATGAGCATTGCAAACGGCATGGCGCTGGCAGGGCGGCTCGATAAACGTCCGTACCGGGTATATTCCCTCGAATCCGATGGCGGCGCCCAGGAGGGGATGATGTGGGAAGGGGCAATGGCGGCAGGACATTACAAGCTTGATAACCGCGTGGCGCTGATGGATTACAACGGCATCCAGATTGACGGCTTTGTGAAAAACATCAAGGATGTTCATCCGCTGGATAAAAAATTCGAGGCCTTCAACTGGCATGTGATTGTCGTGGACGGCCACAACATGAAGGAGATTGTCGCGGCGCTGGACGAGGCCGAAAAAGTGAAAGGAAAACCGACCGTTCTCATCGGCAGGACCATTATGGGGAAAGGGGTCGCCATCTTTGAAAACAAACCGAAGTATCATGGGGTGGCCCCGACGGACGAGGAGATGGAGGCGGCGATGAAGGAGTTGGGCCATGCCTGAAATTGCTACAAGGGATGCCTACGGTAAGAAGCTGGCGGAGCTCGGCGACAAGTACCCGAATATTGTCGTCCTCGACGCCGACCTTTCTTGTTCCACCAAGACAGGAGTGTTTGGGGCCAAATTTCCAGACCGTTTTTTCAACATGGGGGTGGCCGAGCAGGACATGATGGGAACCGCGGCAGGGTTGGCTGTCTGCGGCAAGATCGTTTTTGTCTCCACGTTCGCCATTTTTGCCGCCGGGCGGGCCTGGGAGCCGTTTCGCCAGTCGATTGCCTATCCCCATTTGAACGTGAAGGTCTGCGCCAGCCATGCCGGCCTGACCGTCGGCGAAGACGGCGCCAGCCACCAGATGATCGAGGATATCGCGACGATGCGCGTGATCCCGGGCGTCTCCGTTTTTGTCCCGGCCGACGGGGTGGAGACGGAAAAGGTTCTGGAAGAGATTGTCCGGGTTGACGGCCCCTCTTATGTCCGCCTCTGCCGGGCCAAAAGCCCTGTTTTGTTCGATCCCTCCTATCGGTTCCAGATCGGAAAGGGAAATATTTTGCGCGAAGGGAAAGATTTGTGTATCTTTACGGCGGGGTTCATGACGGCTGTTGTTCTGGAGGCGGCAAAAAGGCTTGAGGAGCAAAAAATCTCGACCACCGTGGTGAATATGGCGTCGGTCAAGCCGCTTGACGCCGAGTTGATTGTCGCGCAGGCCCGCCGCCACAAATATCTTGCCGGCGTGGAGGAACATTCGGTGATCGGCGGCCTTGGCTCGGCCATTGCCGAGGTCCTGGCGGAAAAAGAACCGGCGCGTCTGATCCGGATTGGTGTCAATGACGAGTTCGGCCAGTCGGGGGACTATCTTTCGGTGCTGAAACACTATCGATTGGATGCAGAAGGTGTTGCAAACACAATTTTAAAGAGTATTCTATAAAAAAACTTATGAGAAGAAAAATTTGTCTTCTACTTGGCTCTGTTTTGCTTGTCGGCGCCGGTTTTCTGGCCGGCGTCGTCATTCGTCCGGTTTCGGCGTTAAGCGACAAGATCTATCAGGAGCTGGAGGTTTTTTCCCGCATCATCGAAATCGTGGACAAGAACTATGTGGAGCCGGTGGACGAAAAGGAACTGATTGAGGGGGCGATCCGGGGCATGCTCTCCTCGCTCGATCCGCATACCGTCTATCTTCCGCCCGACCTTTACAAGGAATTCAAGTCGGACACGACCGGCAAGTTCGGCGGCATCGGAATCGAAATCACCGTCAAGGACGACGTTTTGACCGTTGTCTCTCCGATCGAAGACTCCCCGGCCTTCAAGGCCGGCATCCGCCCCGGCGACCGGATCATCAAAATCGACGGCCAGCCGGCCAAGGAAATGACTCTTGTGGATGCCGTCCACCGGATGCGCGGCTCAAAGGGGAAAAAAGTGGTGTTGACCATCTGGCGCGAGGGGTTCGAGGAGCCGCGCGATTTCACCCTCGTGCGCGACATTATAAAGGTGGTCAGTGTCAAGCGTGAGTTGCTTGACGGGAACTATGGTTATGTACGGATAACCAGTTTTCAGGATCAAACCGCCGAGAGCATGCTGAAGGCCCTGAAAGACCTGAAGCAGGAGGCGGGAGGGGGTCTTAAAGGGATTCTCCTCGATCTGCGCAACAACCCCGGCGGTCTTTTGTCGGAATCGGTCGGTGTTTCGGATATTTTTCTCAACGATGGAGTCATTGTGTCCACCAAGGGGCGCGGGGACACAAAGGCGGAGATCAAAGAGGCCTCGGCGAACAGCGACTATGAAAATATGCCGATGGTGATTCTGGTCAATCACGGTTCTGCCTCCGCCTCAGAAATCGTCGCGGGAGCCCTGCAGGACAACAAAAGGGCCAGAGTTTTGGGAACGCAGTCGTTCGGGAAGGGATCCGTCCAGACAATTCTCGACATGGGGGACAAGTCGGCGCTAAAAATAACCATCGCCAAATACTACACCCCGAAGGGGCGCTCCATCGAGGGGCGCGGCATCACGCCGGATGTCTACCTGGGGCAGGAACAGTTGGAAAAGGATTACCCGAAAAAAGAAGGGGAGGAACAGCTCCCCCTTGCAGATTTTCAAAAGGCCGAGGCTGTTAAATATTTGAAGAATGTCGCCCGCTAACCCGGATTAAATTCCAAATCTCAAATTCCAAATTCCAAACAAATTCCAAAAAAACAAATTTCAAATGTGAAAACTTTTGTTTTTTTGAATTTTGTCTTTTTGTTTGGAATTTGAACTTTGGAATTTGTCATTTTTTAAAAAGGATATCCCAATTCCGTATAAATCTCCACCCCGTCCGACCCGCCGGCCACATCCAGACGGCCGATAATATTCGGCGGAACAAAGAGACGGAAACCGACTCCGCCAATCGGTTGCCAGTTGTTAAAACCGAGGTGCGATACGGCGTCAAAAACCCTTCCCACCTCAAAAAACGGGTCGGTGTGAATTTCAAATGGGATGCCGAAGAGCCGCCAGTCGAGCGCCTTGATCCTCTGTTCAATCTGAAAAACGATTTTCCCCTTGTCGACAAACCGTCCCGGAACGAAGGCACGGAATTCATCGGCCCCCCCCAGCGAACTCATTTCGTAGAAGGGGGTGTTTGTTCCAAAGACCTCCTGAAAATTGAAGCGCAGGGCGGTCATCCACCGGTTTTTCACCAGCGGGATCAGCTGGACCGCCTCCAAGCGCCACCCCTGAAAATTCTTGTCGCTCCCAAGCGCCTTGTTTGAAAAGAAGTAAGAGAGGCGGACTTTCGAACCGGACGTCGAATATTCCTTGTCTTTCCGGTTGTCAAAGACGAGGGCGAACTCGTCGATAAAATTGGTCGAATCGACAACGTTGGGGAGGGCGCCATAACGGGTCAACGTGTCATCGATGTCATCGATTGCGCGATTGAGAATGTCGGTCGTGTGAAATTTTGGGGCCATTTCCACCCTTAAGTGATCCATGAAATACCAGCCAAAGGCGGCGTCGAGCAAAAAATTCCGGCCGGTGAAATTGCTCTGATTGCTTTCAATCCTTCGGGGCCCGAGGCCGAAAAAACGCACAAAAGGGGTCT
>JACPFC010000019.1 GCA_016183175.1 Deltaproteobacteria bacterium | reverse complement strand
ATTCCCACCGAGATGTTCACCGTCCTTTTTGCCGTGGCCCGTGTCTCCGGGTGGCTGGCCCAGTGGCGCGAGTTTCTGTTGGATCCCGAGCAAAAAATATCCCGCCCGCGGCAGATATACCTTGGACGGGGTTTAAGGCATGTGCCGGATTAAAAAATTCCAAATTCCAAATTCCAAACAAACCTCAAAACGACAAATAACAATGTTCAAAACATGAGAGTTTGGCATTTGGATATTGGAATTTGGTGTTTTTTGGAATTTGGTGCTTGGAATTTGGAATTTCTGTTACAATAACGCCATGGCCCGATCAACCGATCGAGAGGTAAGACAGGTTCTCGTCATCACCTTCCTGCTCAACCTCGCCGTTTGCGGCGCCAAACTGGTTTATGGTTTTCTGACCCGGTCGTTGAGCCTTCAGGCTGACGGGTTTCACTCGCTTCTCGATTCCTCCTCCAACATCGTCGCCATGATCGGCATTATTTTGGCCGCCAAACCGCCGGACATCGAACACCCCTACGGCCACCGCAAAATCGAAACGCTGGCCGCACTCGGCATCTCGTTTCTTCTTTTCGCCACCGGTTACGAAATCGTCACCAGCGTGGTGGAACGGATCAAACATCCCGCCATTCCCCAGGTGCATTATTTGAGCTTTGTCATTATGTCGGTCACGGTGGCGATCAATTTTTGGGTTTCGACCTATGAGATGAAAAAGGGGCTCTCACTTAAAAGCGACCTGCTGACGGCCGATTCCCTCCACACGCGCTCGGATATTTTTGTCTCTCTTTCGGTTATCGGGTCGTTTGTGGCCGTCCTTTTGAACGCCGTTTTTCTGGATGCGGTCATTGCCGGCGGGATTATCCTTTTTATCGTCTACGCCGCCTTTCGGATCATGCACCGGAGCCTCAATGTCCTTTTGGACGCCCAACCGATGGACCCGGCCGGGATTGAACAGATTGTCAAAGCCATTCCGGGGATTCTGCTCTGCCACAAAATCAGGACCCGCGGAACCTCCAACGGCGTCTTTGTCGATTTTCACATCCATGTAAATCCATTGATGACGCTGGAAGATGCCCATTCGCTGACCCATCGGGTGATTCGGGAGGTGAAGGAAAAATATCCGGAGATCGTGGATGTGGTGATTCACACCGAACCGGCCTATTTGACAAAAGCACATAAAATAGGGAATTGATAATCAAGCGAACCATCGGGCTTGACCCGTGGTGAGCGCGGGGTTTGGGGCCACCTGCCCGCCGGATTGGCAGGCGGGTTTGAGGCCCGGAATACATGACGCGAGTCAAGCCTAAGCTTTGCTTAGGCGCGAAGCAAATTCGGAGTGAAACGGAGAATTTGCGGAGTAAAAATAGCAACAAACGGGCCAAAAGGGCCCCAAATAAAATGTTCAACATGGGTGGGGGAGAACTGTTTTTAGTCGGGTTGGTGGCCCTCCTGCTGATCGGCCCGAGAAAACTTCCGGAGGTGGCAACGCAACTGGGGCGCTGGTTGCGTGACCTGCAACGGGGATTCGAAGATGTAAAAAAGAGCGTGCGCGAGGGGCTTAAGGAGGAAGAAAAGAAAGAAAAAAAAGATGCCGAATAGCACCCCCCAGCAGACCCTGATCGACCACTTGACCGAACTCCGTAAACGGATCATCCGCTCGCTCTTTGCCATCGCCGGCGGCTCGGTTGTCGGCCTGATTTTTTGCAAGCAAATCTACCGGATCCTGCAGATCCCCATGCTTAAGTCCCTTCCAAAAGGGAGTTTCTTCATCGCCACCACGCCGTTTGAGTCTTACGTCACCTATTTCAAGGTGGCCGCCCTTGCGGGGTTTTTCATCGCCTCGCCGGTTGTCTTCTACCAGTTCTGGCGATTTGTCGCACCGGGCTTAAAAACCGGGGAGAAAAAATATCTTCGCCCCGCCTCTTTTATTTCGGCCCTCCTTTTTACCGGCGGCGCCCTCTTCGGCTATTTTGTCGTCTTCCCCGCGGGATTCTACTACGTGAACCTGATCATGAACGATACCGCCATCCGGTTGTTACCGCGAATGAGTGACTATCTGGGTTTGAGCGTGAT
>JACPFC010000018.1 GCA_016183175.1 Deltaproteobacteria bacterium | reverse complement strand
AATGCCCGATATGGCGTTGGTGGCCGACATCAGCGGCGTGTGCAAAAGGGCCGGCACCTTGGTGATGATCTGGTAGCCGACAAAGACCGCCAGAACGAAAATGTAGAGGCCAAAGATCAGCTGGTCAGACATAAATGTCATTCCCGCGAAAGCGGGAATCCATATTTTCCCGAAACTACTGGACCCCCGCTTCCGCGGGGGCGACAAACAGTGCGTTTGTCAACAAACAAAATTACCTTCCAAACAGGACCTGCCCGTTATGCGTGACGACACACGCCTTGAGCAGTTCGTTCCCCAAATCGAGCTTGAACGTCTTCGCCTGCTTGTCCCAAAAATCCTCCACCAGGTTCGCCAGATTGTTTGAAAACATGAGACTGGCGTCCCTGGCGACTCTGCCGGGAAGATTCGCCACTCCAATAATGGTTACCCCCCCGATAACGACATCCTCGCCGGACCTCGACCCCTCCACGTTCCCCCCCGACTCCACCGCCATGTCCACGATCACGCCCCCCGGCCTCATCCCCGAAATCATGTCGCGGGTGATGATGAGCGGGGCCCTCTTTCCAAAAACTTGCGCCGTCGTGATGACGATATCGGCGCCGCCACAGATTTTTTTCATCCCCTCGCGCTGTTTTTCGATCTGTTCCCCGGTCAACTCTTTGGCATATCCGCCGGAAGTCTGTCCCACCTCACCGATATCGATTTTGACAAACTTCCCCCCCAGCGACTTTACCTGCTCCTCCACCACCGGACGCGTGTCGAACGCCTCGACCACCGCCCCCAGCCTTTTGGCCGTGGCAATGGCCTGAAGCCCGGCAACCCCCGCCCCCACGACAAACACGCGCGCCGGCTTGATGGTTCCGGCCGGGGTCGTCATCATGGGAAAAATTTTTGAAAGACGGGATGCGGCCAGAATAACCGCCGCGTAGCCGGCCAGGCTCGCCTGCGAACTCAAGGCGTCCATCTTCTGGGCGATGGTGGAGCGCGGAAGCATTTCGAGGCTTATCGCCGTAACACCGCACCGGGCCAACCGTTCGATCAACTCCTTTTCATTGAAGGGATCGAGAAAACTGATGTGGATTGCGCCCTTTTTTAAATTTTCAATCTCTTCCAGCGGCGGTTTGCGCAGGCGCAAGACCATGTCGCCCGTCTTCAGCAATTCCATCCGGTCGGCGACAATCGTGGCGCCGGCCTTTCTGTATTCCTCGTCCGGGATGTCGCAGGCCTGCCCCAGCCCCGCCTCAACCGCCACCTCGGCCCCCGCCTTTACGAAACGGCCGACCGTCGCCGGAACAACCGGCGCCCTTGTTTCACCGGGATGAATTTCTTTGGGAACGACGATTCTCATGAAGTACGACCTTTACAAAAATCGGGTAAAAAATCCAAGCACAGAATGAAACATCGCGGCTTTCTACAAGTTTCCAAAAATCTTCGTTATGATCCGTATCATGTTTTTCCCTTGCACTTTTTAAAAAATTTTATAACGTTCGACCGTTCGCCCCTTCGCTTCCGGTAAACAGGGTGTTTACTGAAGCGGCCGGCGAACATCCCAAGGAGGATCGCACAGCTATGAACAAGAAAATGTTAGGAACCATTGTGGCCACCGCCGTCGCCGGTTTTATTTTTACCGCCAATTGCATGGCCGAGGAGACAACCACCTCAACCACCACGGCCAAGGTGAAGTGCTCGGGCATGAACGAGTGCAAGGGAAAGGGGATGTGCAAGGGCATGGATAACGCCTGCAAAGGCCAAAACGGTTGCAAAGGCAAGGGGTGGATGGAAATGGACACCGAAAAAGACTGCACCGACAAAAAGGGAACCGTTGTAAAAGAAGAAGCGAAGTAATAAGCAAATCATCCGGCTTTGCCGGTGATTTGCGCAGGGTTGCAGGGGGCATTTGAAGGGCACAGTCCGCCGTAGGCGGACGAGCACTGGAATTGGCCTGCCGTGGATTTCTTTGAGGTCATTTCCGAAAATTACATGGCCTCCGGAGGCCGACCCCTTTACGTTCTGGACAAAGTTCGGGAGCGCTATCCCATGGTCATGCATGGGGTATCGATGTCGCTTGGATCAGCTGATCCCCTTAATCCCGATTATCTCAAAAAACTCAAAAATCTGGCGGACCGCATCCGGCCCGCCTGGATTTCGGACCATTTGTGCTGGACCGGCGTCCATGGCAAAAACGCCCACGATCTGCTCCCCCTCCCCTACACCGGGGAATGTCTGAAGCATTTGACAAACAAAATCAGGCAGGTTCAGGATTTTTTGGAACAGCCGCTGGTCATCGAAAATGTGTCAAGTTACCTGGAATACAGTCACTCCACTTTCACCGAATGGGATTTTCTGGCGGATCTAGCCCGCGAGTCGGGCTGTTATCTTCTGGTGGACATCAACAACATCTATGTCAGCGCCAAAAATCACGGCTTCGATCCGATGACTTATCTTCGCGCCATTCCCAAGGACCGGGCCGTCCAGTTTCACCTGGCCGGCCATAGCAGAAAAAAAACTCACCTGCTTGACACGCATGACCATCCGGTA
>JACPFC010000017.1 GCA_016183175.1 Deltaproteobacteria bacterium | reverse complement strand
AGCACAAAGGGATGAAGCCGGATTGATACGGCGCGATATTTTTCTATCGGGGTTTTTGGGGGACGGCCGCGAGGAGGGCGTTTGACCCCCAGTTTTTCTTCGATGGCCCTACGGGCTTCCTCTGCCTCTTGTGGCGTAATCCTTCGTGCCAATTCAAACGGGAACTCCTTGTATCTGGGCATAAAGCTCACCCCATGCTTTAAGAAATTTGCCGCCGCCTTTTTTGGATCCCAATCGAATCTCATAATCAGTATATACTGAAAACAAATGAAACCACAAGATTTTTAAAGCAAACGACATGCCAAAAATGGGCCTCTAAAAAGAGAGTGGTTTCTCAACAGGTTGTGCCGTGATGGGGTTTGTGAGACCTCGGATTTAAGCCCGGATTTAAGCCCGGAACCGTCCGATTTTCGGACGGTGCCGTCTCAAAATCGGTCGATTTGGACAGATTATTCCTTTTCGTTCTTCTTAACCGATTATAATCACACAAGAAAATATCTTACCGAGGTGGCACGGGGATTGCTTATAAAATTGCCAAGAAAGGAGTTTGTCCCATGCCCAATACTATTTTTGAGTCTTTCCAAGAGCCTTTAACCGAATTTTTCAAAGGGTTCGACAAACCGAAGCCCCCTTTGACGCCCGACCTTCTGGCCCAAATCTTTGCAAAAAATCTGGGTGAGGGAAAATCTCCCGGAGAAATTGCGAGTGAGGTTTTTACGCATCTGCCACAAGCAAAGCAGACACCGGAGGCATATGGCGAACTGGAACAATTTACGGCGACGGCCGTGGCGGAAATCGCGAGAGGTATGGCCAAACCTGCCGAAACGGCCGAGTTGACTGATTCTGAAAGAGGCCAAATTATCGATCAGGCAGAAGGATGGATCGGGACAAAATATAAGTTGGGTGGTAACACGGAAGAAGGAATCGACTGTTCAAATCTTGTTCATCGCGCCTATCAAGAAGCCGGTTTTGATTACGGCTACACAATGACCACCAGCGATTGGGGAAAGGCCGGGTTTAAAGAAACCACCGATCCCAAACCGGGCGATTTGATTCTATGGGAACCGCTATCGGGAAAAGAGCATGGTCATATAGGAATTGTTCTTGACGCAGAGACCAAAACATTTATAGGTGCTCAAAAAAGCACAGGCGTTGCCGAAGAAAGTTATGATCAAAACAAGTATTGGGGAAAGCGCCCCTACATTTTCCTCCGTTACGAAAAGCCCTCTGTTACGCAATAGATGGTTCTTCGCCGTTTTTTGTTTTTTTCTCCTTGTTGTTTCGTCATCCTCTTTTGCAAAAGTTTCCAAACTCGGACCGGCAGGGAATGTCGTAAAGACCGTTAACTTAACAAGCGATACACCATGGAAATATATCCAGGACTTGGCCGTCTGGGAAGATGCCCCTGGCTGGGACGGGGCGACGATTATCGACGGCTTTGAGGTTGTTGACGAAATTTACAAGACAAAAGGCACCGCCCAAGTAACCGTGAAGTATCGTGTGGTGGGTGAGAGGAGCGGCAGGGAGACGAAAAAGGTCAACAAGGATGAAAAAGTGACCTATGAACTTGTCGACCTTGGCGGTGTCTGGAAGATCAAGGAACCGCAGTTAGAGCCACATATTCTTCCCCATATTGAAAAGCTTTTCCCGGCTGAATAAATTTTTCCCTTTAATCGCTTTTGCTCGGTGGGGAGCCCCTTTGGGGCGGATGGGAATTAGTATCCCCTAAAATTTTGTACCGACAAAATGAATAATAGCTGTACATCTGTCAAGTATCATTATCCTTGAACCGCCGGGCTTAAACCATTATAACCAGCCGTCAAAGTGATAAACCTTGCCCTCAAAAAAATCTTCGGGAGCAAAAACGATCGCGAACTGAAGAAAATCCAGCCGCTGGTCGGGGAAATCAATTCATTCGAGCCCGGGTTGCAGGCCCTATCTGACGATCAACTCAAAAACAAAACGGTCGAGTTCCGGGAAAGGCTCGCGCAAGGGGCGACGTTAAGCGACCTTCTTCCCGAGGCGTTTGCCGTCGTCCGCGAGGCCTCAAAAAGGGCGCTCGGCATGCGCCACTTCGATGTCCAGATGATCGGCGGCGTTGTGCTCCACCACGGAAAAATTTCCGAAATGAAAACCGGCGAAGGGAAAACGCTCGTCGCCACGCTTCCCGTTTATCTCAATGCGCTGGAGGGAAAAGGGGTCCACGTTATCACCGTCAACGACTACCTCGCCAAACGCGATTCCGAATGGATGGGAAGGATCTACAAGTTTCTCGGCATGACCGTCGGCGTCATCGTCCACGGCCTAAACGACGCCGAGCGACGCGAGGCGTATCGGGCCGACATCACTTACGGGACCAACAACGAATACGGCTTCGATTTTCTGCGCGACAACATGAAATTCGCCCTCGAATCGATGGTTCAGCGCGACCTTAACTACGCCATCGTCGACGAGGTGGACAGCATTTTAATCGACGAGGCGCGGACGCCGCTGATCATCTCCGGCCCCGCCGAGGAATCGACCGACAAATATGTCAAAATCAACACCGTCATCCCCGGCCTGGCGAAAGACAAGCATTATCAGCTCGACGAAAAAAGCCGGACCGCCTCGCTGACCGAGGAAGGGGTTTTTGAGGTGGAAAAAAGGCTGAATGTGGAAAATCTCTTCGACCCGAAGCAGATCGAAATTCTCCATCATGTCAACCAGGCCCTTCGGGCCCATACCCTTTATCAGCGCGATGTCGACTACGTGGTCAAAGACGGCAAGGTGACGATCGTGGACGAATTCACCGGCCGGCTGATGCCCGGCAGGCGCTGGAGCGACGGCCTGCATCAGGCCATCGAGGCGAAAGAGCGGGTGCGGATTGAAAACGAAAACCAGACGCTCGCCTCCATCACCTTCCAGAACTATTTCCGCATGTACAAAAAACTTTCCGGGATGACCGGCACCGCCGACACCGAGGCGGCCGAGTTCGCCAAAATCTACAACCTCGACGTGATGGTGATCCCTCCCAACCGCCCGATGATCCGCGCCGACAACAACGACGTGATCTACAAAAACCAGTCGGCCAAGTTCAAGGCGGTGGTGGAGGAGATCAAAAAACAAAATGAGGAAGGGAGGCCGGTGCTTGTCGGCACGATCGCCATTGAAAAATCGGAGATCCTTGCCGACATGCTGAAACGGCGGGGCATTCCGCACAATGTGTTGAACGCCAAAAACCACGAGCGCGAGGCGGAGATCGTGGCGCAGGCGGGACGCATCGGGGCGGTCACCGTTTCCACCAACATGGCCGGCCGAGGCACCGACATCATGCTGGGGGGAAACCCGGAATATCTGGCGCGGACAAAGGTGGGAAAGGAGGCCGCGGATGAGGAATTCAAGAAGGCCTGTGATGAATTCAAAAAAATCTGCGATGCCGAACATGACGAGGTGGTGAAAAAAGGGGGGCTTTTCATTCTCGGCACCGAGCGTCACGAGTCGCGCCGGATCGACAACCAGTTGCGGGGCAGAGCCGGGCGGCAGGGGGACCCGGGCGCCTCGCGTTTTTTCATCGCCCTGGACGACGACCTGATGCGGATCTTCGGCTCCGACCGCATCTCCAACATCATGGGGCGGCTGGGGATGGAGGAGGACCAGACCATCGAGCATCGTTGGATCTCCAAGGCCATCGAAAACGCGCAAAAAAAGGTGGAGGCGCACAATTTTGAAATCCGGAAAACGGTTCTGGAATACGACGACGTGATGAACCAGCAGAGACAGACCGTCTACGCCAAACGGAAGGAAATCCTGAAAGGGGGCGATCTTAAAGATCAGGTGGAGAATATGATCGACGCCCTGGCCGACGGGATTTCCACCGGATTTGGAAACGACAGGGAATTCAACCGGCCGGGGCTGGAGGAGACGGTCTTCAATCAATTCGGCCTCCATCTCTCTTTTCCGGAGGAAGAGAAAAAATGGGATGCCGACTCCATCGGCCTGAAAATTTATCAGTCGGCAACCGACTTTTATAACAGGAAGGAACAGGAGTATGGTCCCGAGCTGATGCGCCAGGTGGAGCGCTTTTTCATGCTCCAGACGCTGGACAATCTCTGGAAGGATCATCTGCTGGCGATGGATCACCTGCGCGAGGGGATTGGCCTTCGCGGCTACGGGCAGAAAGACCCGCGGCTGGAATATAAAAAGGAAGGCTTTGCGATGTTTGAGGCGATGATGTACCGGTTTTATCAGGATGCCGTCGAGCGGATTTTCAAGGTGCAAATCCAGCAGAAAGAATCGGTGCAGATGACCGAGCGGCGGGCCGGGCCGATGCGCGAGGGGCGGACCGAGCCGGGCGGGCGGGCCCCCGCGGTGGCGCTGGCTACCGCGGCGGCTTCGAACCCGCAAAGCCCCATGCAGGCGGCCAACAAGCCTCCCAAGAAGCAGGAAACTGTTCGACGCGAAGGACCCAAGATCGGCCGCAACGATCCCTGTTATTGCGGGAGCGGGAAGAAGTATAAGAAGTGTCACGGGGCATAAATGTTAAATGACAAATTTCAAAGTTCAAAGGAATGTCAAATTTCAAATGTCAAATTTTGAAATTGTTTTTTTGAAATTCCTTTGGCATTTGAACTTTGACATTTGACATTGTTTCCATGAAACAAAAAATCCTTATTCCCGGATTCCAATTCGCCGGCATCCACTGCGGCATCAAGGAAGACGCGCGCAAGAAAGATCTCTCCCTCATCTATTCCGAGGAGCCGGAGACCCTGATCGACGGCGTCTTTACCAAAAACAGGGTATGCGCCGCACCGGTTGAGGTCTGCCGAAAGAGTATCCGGCAGGGAAGAGGCCGGTTGGTCGTGATCAACAGCGGGATTGCCAATGCCTGCACCGGCTTGCAAGGCCTGCGCGACGCGATCAAGACGCAAAGAGAGGCGGCCCGCCTTTTTAAACTGTCCGCCGACCGGGTGATGGTCTGTTCCACCGGAAAAATCGGCGATCCCCTTCCGATGAAAAGATTGCTTAAGGGTTTAAAAAAGGCGCAACGCGCCCTTTCGGAAAAAAATTTCATGGAGGCGGCCCGCGGGATGATGACGACCGATCAGTTTGTAAAATTCGGCGTTCGGCGGGGGCGAATCAACGGAAAGAGATATGTCATCGCCGTGATGACCAAGGGGGCGGGGATGTTAAGGCCCGACATGGCGACCCTGCTTACTTTTATCGTGACAAATCTGAAATTTTCTCGTTCGGCGCTTAAAACAATTTTTCGGAGGGCGGTGGACAAAACACTCAACCGCGTCACGGTGGACAACGACATGTCAACCAACGACACCGTTCTTATTCTGGCCAACGGCCGGGCCGGAAACGAGGTTTTTTCATTAAACGGCGCCGAGGGAAAAATCGTCGAGGATCAGATAACCGAACTTCTTGTCGAAATGGCCAAAAAAATCACCCTCGACGGCGAAGGGGCCACCAAATGTTGCAACGTCTGGGTGAGCGGGGCCCGAAACGGGGCCGACGCCAAAAAAATCGCCTATGCGGTGGGCAATTCGCCTCTGGTAAAAACCGCCCTGTTCGGTTGCGACCCCAACTGGGGACGAATGATGGCGGCGGTCGGGTATTCGGGGGCCGCTGTCATCCCGGAGAAAATCAGGATTCATATCGGCCCGTATCTTGTTGTCCGCAATGGGGTGAATGCCGCCGGGTACGATTCCAAAGAGGTCTCAAAGTACATGCGGAAGAAAAACATCGAAATCGGCATTCATCTTGGCCTCCGATCGGGGGTTTTTAACGTCTACATGTCCGACCTCACCTACGACTATGTCCATTTAAACGCCGAGTATCACACATAAGATCCGATACCATTTTCTTCTATGCCATTCCATCGGCCTGTGATATCACACCGGTCAACGTGAATCCGGTTGCTCCTTTTGTCTCCAAACTTCCCCGCAAATCCCTCAAGGTCGGCATTATCGATCTGGTGGCCCGTCAGCCGACCAAGTCCATTTACGCGCGGATTGCCAACCCCAATTATACATCGCTGATGCCTCAAATGGTGGCGGTCTGGGTGGAAGAGCTGGGGCATCAGGTCCATTATCTGACTTATACCGGTTTTGAAGACCTCTACCGTGAATTGCCTGATGATGTTGATATTGTGTTTATCAGCACCTTTACGCAAAATGCCTATACCGCCTACAGTATTTCCAATCTCTTCCGGCAAAAAAATGTGGTGACGGTTTTGGGAGGGCCCCATGCCCGGGCCTACCGGGAGGATGCGCGGCATTATTTCGATTATGTCCTGGGCTTGACCGACAAAGAGCTTGTCTGCGGATTGCTGGAGGATTTTTCATCGCAGTCGGAAGGGGTTCTCTTAAGCGCCGCAAAACAGCCAAGGCACCTCCCGGGGATTGAGCAACGCTGGAAGTTCCTTCAGCAGAATCTCAAAAAAACCCGTTTTGTCCATGTGGTGCCGATGATCGGCTCTCTGGGATGCCCCTACGAGTGCAGTTTTTGCATCGATTCGAAAATCGCCTATCAGCCCCTTCCGTACGATCAGCTTCGGGAGGACCTTGCTTTTTTGGCCAAACAGCCGAAACCCCCGATTGTCGGCTGGTACGATCCCAATTTTGGTGTACGGTTCAACGATTACCTGAATATCATCGAGTCGACGGTACCACCGGGCAAGATAGCCTTCTGCGCGGAGAGCAGTTTGTCCCTTTTAAGCGAGACGAACCTCAAACGCCTCAAGAAAAACAATTTCATCGTCATGCTCCCCGGGATTGAGTCGTGGTTCGATTTCAACACCAAGTCCAAACAGCACGCCAATTTCGGCCTCGACAAAGTGGCGCTGGTGAGTGAGCAGGTGAACATGATTTTGCGCCACATCCCCTATATTCAAACCAATTTTATTTTCGGGCTGGATTGCGATTCCGGGCCGGAACCGTTCGAGTTGACCAAGAAATTTGTCGATCTGTGCCCTGGGGCCTATCCCAACTTCGCCTTCATCACCGCCTTTGGCAATTCGGCCCCGTTGAACACCCAATATCAGACGGAAGGGCGCGTCATTGATATCCCGTTTCCTTTTTTGGACGGAAATTCGGGGCTGAATGTCCGCTTGAAGAATTATTCTTTTGTGGAATTCTACGATCACATGATCGATCTGGTGCAGTATTCCTTTTCGCCGGGAAAGATCTGGAGGCGCTTTAAGGCAAACAAACATCCGTTGCCCCGCTGGATGAACCTTCTTCGAGCCACTTTTTCCGGCAAGGGGCTTAAAGGGAACTATTCGGCCATTCGCTCGCTTTTGGCCACTGATTGCGAATTTCAGGCCTTTTATTCGGGGGAGAGCCACCGGCTTCCGCAATTTTATCGGGGAAAAATCCGGGAGAACCTTGGACCTTTTTATCCTCACCTGCCCCGGAAGATTCTCAATTATTTAGAAGAGGGGGAACCGGCCCCCAATCCCCGTATTTCCAACGCCCTTCCCCTGCATACCGCCATCCCCCAAGGGGCGACGGCGTAGGCTTTATCATCCCCGCGGGATCTGAGGCAGGTTGTCAAAATGACCGTCGCCGGACAATAACATCAAATTATGTTGCATTGTCAACGAAGCGATCCAGATATCGTTGGTGGGGATTGGTGTGCCTTGTTTCCGCAGTTGGTAAAACAGGCGGGCATAGTGATGCGTTGTCTGTTCGTCCGGAAAGAGAATTTCCACTCGGGCGGTGCTCAAAAAACGGGCGAGGTAGCGTTCATTTTGAGCCGCTTTTGAGCCGCATAAGTAACCGGCCCGCAATTCGGCCAAACTGATAAAGGGGATAAAAATTTGTTCGGCCTCCCGGGTAACGGCGGTTGCCTTCTCGTTTCCCTTACACAGGTCAACGTATGCATTGGTATCGAGAATTATTTTCATCGCCACAGTTCTTCGTCAATTTGGTGTTGCGCCTTGATGGCCTCGTCAAAGGCGGGATCTTCCTGCCAACTACCGATAAGAAAATCGAGATCGTGATGGATGATTGTTTCATCCGCCAGACCGGTTGCTTTGCTAAGCGCCTCCAGCACGACCTCGTTCAAGCTTTTGTCCGATTCTTTGGCTTTCTGGCGCAAACGCCGATCCAGTTTGGGGGAAATACTGCGGATGGTGTATTGATTCAGTTGAATATTTTTCATGCCTACATAATAGGCTTTATTTGCCTACATGTCAACGGCCCTCTTTTACGCCTTCCCCACCGCTAAAGCCCATTTCTTTTTCAAATCCTCGCGCTGTTTTTTGGTGGTTATAAAATCTTTATGCCGCAACTTTTGGCGGCGGTTTTGAGCCCCTTGTCCAGAGTGGCCAGAGAAAGGCCTTTTCTTGCCGCAAGCTCCAGGTAGGTTGCATCATAGGATGAAAGACCAAATTGCCGCGCCAAGGAAAGGGTTTCTTTAAAGGCCCGGCTTCGGGTTTCCTCAACCTCAACCACAATGGGAAGGGATTGCAAAATTTCCAGAAAATGGAAAGACTGCGCTTCGGTTAAGCGGTTTTTTCGTTCGGCCACAAGAAGTACATTGGTTATTTCCAGCGGCCAGACGGCCGGGACATAAGCGGTGGAATCAACCAGGCGGTCCAAAATCCGCTCGGTGGCCCTTGTGGCCTCATCCTCAAAACACCAGGCCATGGTTACCGAACAGTCCAGAACAAAATCGGTCAGAAACGCCTCCCTTCGGCAATCATTTCGCGAACGGATAGCCCCTTCAGTTGGACTCCCTTGCGAAATTGGCGCAGGCCGGCAATCACCTCCCGGGGTTTGTGCCTCGCTCCCTCTTCAATGGGGAAAAGAACGGCAACAGGCAACCCCTTGCGGGTAATGCACAGGCGTTTACCCCGCACCACTTCCCTTAAGAGACGAGGGAGGTGTGTTTTTGCTTCGTAGGCGGTTACTTTTTCCATTTCTTTTAAATCCGACTAGTCTACAGACTAGTCTACATCTATCGGGAAGACCTTTCAAGCCATTATTTACAGCTTCTTTAAGCCTTCCCCACCGCCTTGGCCCATTTCTTTTTCAAATCCTCGCGCTGTTTTTTGGTGAAAGTCGATTCGAAGGTCTTGTCTTCCTTCCAGGCATTGCGGATTTCTTCCTGATCCTTCCAGATGCCGACGGCAAGTCCTGCTAAAAAAGCCGCGCCAAACGCCGTCGTCTCGATCATCTTCGGCCGGACGATGTTGCACCCCAGAATGTCGGCCTGAAACTGCATCATCAGATTATTGGTACAGGCGCCACCGTCCACCTTGAGCATTTTGCACTTCCGGCCGGAGTCTTTTTCCATCGACTCCAGAATCTCCTGTTGCTGAAAGGCAATTCCCTCCAGCGTCGCGCGGGCAATATGGCCGCGCGTCGTGCCGCGGGTAATGCCGCTGATCACGCCTCTCGCATGCGGGTTCCAGTGCGGCGCTCCGAGGCCGACCAGCGCCGGGACAAAATAGACGCCGCCGTTGTCCGCGACACTCCGCGCCAATTCTTCAATCTCGACGGAGGATTTGATGATTTTCAGGCCGTCGCGCAACCACTGAACGGCGGCCCCGGCAATGAATGACGATCCTTCCAGGGCATATGAAACTTTATGATTCACCTGCCAGGCGACCGTGGTGACCAACCCCCGCCGCGAGAGAACCGGTTTGGGTCCGATGTTCATCAGCAAAAAAGACCCGGTGCCGTAGGTGCACTTGGCCTCCCCCACATTAAAGCAGGCCTGGCCAAAGAGGGCCGCCTGCTGGTCGCCCGCCATTCCGGCAATCGGGATCCCGTCCGGAAGACCTTTTACATTTTTGGTTTTGCCGTAGATAAACGAGGAGGGACATACCTCCGGCAAAATCTCCGGCGGAACATCAAATATTTTCAGAAGAGTCGGATCCCACTTGAGCGTTTTCAAATCCAACAGAAGAGTCCGTGAGGCATTCGAAACGTCGGTGACATGGTTGGCGCCGTCGGTTAATCTCCAGACCAGAAAGGTATCGATGGTTCCAAAGGCGAGTTTCCCTTTTTCGGCTTTTTCCCTCGCCCCCGCTACATTGTCCAACAGCCATTTGATTTTGGTCCCAGAAAAATAGGGATCAAGGACCAACCCTGTTTTGGAGCGAACCAGCTTTTCCTTTCCGTTCTTTTTCAATTTTTCACACAGCGGCGCTGTCCGGCGGTCCTGCCAGACAATGGCATTGTGGATCGGCCGTGACGTTTCGCGGTCCCAAATAAGGGTCGTTTCGCGTTGATTGGTGATGCCGATGCCCGCAATCCGGTTGGCGTCAACCTCCGCCAGGGCCACCGCTTCGCGGATGGTGCGGGTGGTGGCCTCCCAGATTTCCTCCGGATCGTGTTCCACCCATGCGGCTTGAGGATAGTGTTGGGGGAATTCGTTGTTTTTTTTCGCCAGAACTTCCAGTTCGTGATTGAGAATGAGAACCGTTGTGCCCGTGGTCCCTTGGTCGATGGAAAGGATGAGGTCTTTCATAAAAATCTCCCAAAAAATTCCGTCACCTTTTGCGCGACCAATTCTTTGTCGAAATCGAGCGTCACGATGTGGTACGAATTCTCCAGCGTCACTGTTTCGGTGATGGAAGACGAAACATTGGCCGCGACGATGTTCATCGATTTATAATCCGAGGTCGAGTCATGACGCGAGTGAATGAGCAAAATCGGCGTCTGGACTTTGGGAAGCGAGCCGTGGATCAACTTCTGGAGATCGAGCATGCTGTAAATGCACGACAACGGCATCAGGCTGATGTTCCAAAAGTTCTCTTTGGCCGCCGGATCCTTGACATCGACGGAAAATTTCGGCTGGTATTTCCACAAATGACGCAAAGGGGTATGGCGAATCAATGGGAGAAGCTTCGTAGTTTTGGATTTCAAATGAAGCGGCGTGGCCAGACAACCGATGGCCGCCGTCGACTGCGGATAATCGACGGCCAGCTTCAACGCCAGAAGGGCCCCCATGGAAAGGCCGGCGACAAAAATTTTTGAGCATCTCTGATGAAGCTCCATATAGGCCTTTTGGGCCGTGTGAAACCAGGTGGTCCAGTCGGTTTTGGCCAGATTTTCCGGTGTGGTGCCATGCCCGGCCAAAAGGGGGACCGAAACGGTAAAGCCTTTGCCTGCAAGCCGGTTGGCCACCGGCCGCATCGAATCGGGGGTTCCGGTGAAACCATGGAGCAAAAGAACCCCCGCGCCGTTGACGCCCTGCCGAAAAATGGGATCGATCTGCGGATTGTGAAACATTTTATTTGGGGCCCCGAAGGCCCTTTAATGAAACTACTCGTGTTTATTATGTTCTCGTCGGGCCTTCGATGGCCCCAAACCCCGCGCAAATCACCGGCAAGGCCGGATGATTTGCTTCATTTACCTTGTACGTATGTCCGGATGTTCGGCGCTCTATACCCTTCGGGTACTGTTTCACCGTATTAAAATTGTTTGACATTGTCCAATATGAATCAGTAGGACGTACGCGATGGACTTAAAAGAAATCTGCCTTCCCATTCAGAAAGAGGTCGAAGAACTGGAGCGGTTTTTAACCGACAACCTCGCTTCGCGCGTTTCTTTTGTGCAAAATGTCGCCGCCTATGTCATCCAAAACGGCGGCAAACGTTTGCGCCCCATCCTTACCGTTTTAAGCGCCAAGCTGGCCGGCTACAAGGGTTCGGCCGCTATTCCCCTGGGGACGGCGGTGGAATATATGCACACCGCCTCGCTTTTGCACGACGATGTCATCGACAACGCCCAGCTCCGCCGCGGTCGGGCCTCCATCAACAACAAGTGGGGAAATCATGTCAGTGTCCTGGTGGGAGACTTTTTCTACTGCCGGGCGATGGACCTTCTGGTCCGAAGCGGCGATTTGCGGATTCTCAAGGTGTTAACCGATGTGATCACCACCACCACCGAGGGGGAAATTTTCGAAATCACCAAAAATAATGACCTCGGCACGACGGAAGAGGATTATCTGCAGATCATCACCGCCAAGACCGCCGCCCTGATGGCCGGGGCCTGTCAGGCGGGGGCCATCCTGGGGGGTGTTTCTGAGGAATTTGAGCATGCGCTTCGCAAATTCGGCCTCAATCTGGGAATTGCCTTTCAACTTCAGGATGACGTTCTCGATTATATCTCTACCGACGAGGAGTTCGGCAAGGAAAGCGGAACCGACCTGCGCGAGGGAAAGCTGACCCTCCCTCTCATTCTCGCCCTTAAAAAAGGGACGGAAGAGGACCACCGCCTGGTGAGGGATGCGCTAATCGCCGACACCACCGAGCCGGCCGCCTTTTTCCAGATTCTCGCGCTCATCAACCGCACCAACGGCCTCCGCGAAACCACCCGCCTGGCGAAAAGTTACGTCGAAAAGGCGAGGGATCATTTAAGCCTTTTCCGCCCCTCCTTCGAACGCGATACCCTCCTTTCGATTGCCGATTATGTGGTGTTGAGGAAAAACTGACCCCGAAGGGATCCCCTTGGGACCGTCCGATTTTAGGATGGTGCCGTCCGAAAATCGGTCGATTTTGTCTTTGATGGTCCGATCATCTGCCGGTTCCCGCTTTTCCTTCCGAAAAAAATTCCATTCGATTCCAGCGGGTTGATGATTTTTTTCATTTCCATCCTTTTTTTGGCACCGCGTTTGCATTGCTTCTCCGCGCTCGCTTTTGCGGTGACTTGAAAAAGTCGGCGCAAAGGAAGGCCTTAAAAGGAGAAAAAATGAAAAAACAACGGATGTCCGTTTTTGCCGTCCTCGCCCTGCTTGTGATTGCAGGACAGGGGTGGGCAAAAACTTTAACGACTCTGGATGGAGTCATCAATGTCAACGTCGCCTCCGCGCAGGAGCTTCAACTTCTGCCGGGAGTGGGTGAGGTGAAGGCGCAGGCGATTATCGACGCCCGTTCGGCAAAGCCGTTCGCAAGCCTTGACGATCTTCTGGCAGTGAAGGGGATCGGCGAGAAGATGATCCAGAAATGGGCGCCCTACCTTGCCTTTGAGGGGGAAACAACCCTTAAAGAGATTCCGGCTCCGGCAACCACCGCGGAAAATACAAATCAGTAAAAAACTCAAAACCCCGTCATCCGCCTCAGGCGGATGGCGGGGTTTTTTTATTCAGGAGAGAACCTCTTGCCTGTCAGTTGCCGAAGATTCCGTTTTTATCCGGAATTCATTCAGAAACCGCACGCAAGTCACAAATTTTTAGAGCAATCTCCGTGCCAACTTTTAAAATTATTTTTTTTAAAAACCATTATTAATTTTAGTGAGTTACAAAGCTGGTAGAAACGGAACCCGAAAGGAGTGGGTATTTTTTGTCCTGTTTCGGTAACTTTTTGTTCAAAATGTTGACGCTTCGACTCGTCGCTACGCTCCTCGCTCAGTGCAGGCACGCTTGCTCTGCGCAGGGCTTGCCCTGAGCGAGCGGAGCGAGTCGAAGGGTTATTTCCCGCCTTGAACGACCTTGAGGCGGCGTTTGGGTTGAGGCTCCTCCAGGACATCCATGATCACGTTGGGGTCGAAGGCCGATTTTTCGATCTTTTTGGCGTCCATCTGCACGACATCGCGGGTCATTTCGATGCCGTACTGGCCGAGAAGCGATGACATCGGATCGAATTTCTTTTCGATTGACCGCGAAACCGACTCGAAGCCGTGCGAGGCGGAGCGGGCCCGGTTCCAGAAAAAGAGGGGGTTCAGCTCGAAGAAATCGATGTCGTCCTCTTTTGGCTCAATCAGCAGAATATCCTTCTTGAAATTGGGGTCCTCGCGGTAGGTCTGAATGGCCACCATGAGCCGCGAATGGAACAGGGTTCTAAAAACCTGGTTAAAAACCATCCCGACCCCCCAGTCGGAAATCCGTTTGGATTTGGTGACATATTTGTTCTCTTCCCGGAGATATTCGATGACAATTTCGTTATTGAAGGGCCTGAAGGGGTTGTAGCAGATGACCAGATCGGCCCCTTTTTCGAAGGCGATGTCGACATTGGCGGTTTTGCGCACCCCGCCGTCCACGTAGTCCACCCCCTTGATGCGCGCCGGCTTGTAAAAGCCGGGAATGGCCGTGGAGGCCTGGATGGCCTCGGAGATGGTGACATCGTTTTTCTCGTCGGGGCCGAAGATAACCCGCTCGGCGGTGTCGAGGTCCATGGCGGCAATGTAAAGGGAGCGCCCCGACATTTTTTTCAAGACCCGGAAGTTGTTGGTCATCCGGTTTTTTTTCATATTGGCCCGCAGGTAGCTCTCGAGAGGCCTGTTGTCAAAGACGCCGGAGGGAAAGAGTTCTCCCAGGCCGGGCACCGAGCGGGTGGAATAGGCCACGCGCAAGAGGGGTTTCATCAACTGCTCGTAGTTGGAATAGTTGGGGTACCGCAGGAGGGTTTTCACGTTTTTTAAAAAATCCTTTTTCAAATGAGGCGCGGCCGAAAAGAGGTCGTAGACGATACCGGGAAAAAAGGTCAGATGGCCGTAGAGATACTGAAACGGCCTGAAAAGAAATTCGCGCCAGTTCGGCAGATACATATGGAGGGGGGAGAGCTGGGAAAACTGCTTCGATTTGCCGTCGAGGCTGGCCAGCATCTCCTCCGGCGAGATGCCGCCGGAGAGGGGAGCCGCCAGAAAGGCGCCGGCCGAAAGGCCGACATAAATGTCAAAATCGGTGACCTTCTTGTTGACCAGATAGTCGTTTAGGGCCTTTAAGCCCCCGACTTTAAAGGCGCCGCCCGAAATTGCGCCGCCCGCCAACACCAGCGCCAGCTTGGGGTTGTCCTTTTTTTCCTTCGGGTCGGACTTTCTGATTATAGTAATGCCCATGAAAGAAGCAAATCATCCGGCTATCTTAACTTCGCAAAGTCTTTCGACTTTGCTACGCGGACAAGCCAAGCTTGTCCTTGCAGGCCGGCGATTTGCGCGGGGCCACAAGCCCCAGCTCGGCTGGGGCGCGTAGCAAACATAACATGTTTGCGAAGTAAAAATAGTTGGCCATTTGAGGCCCGAAATACATTAACACGAATAGTAACAAACGGGCCGAAAGGGCCCCAAGGATATTGACACCTTGTGTCATTGTAGCAGAGAGATCGAGAAGGATGGAAGGAAAAAATGCAAAATGCGTCAGATGTTGACCACATCGCCCAGATCGATCCGGACGCCGAAAACCTTGGTGACGATGAAGTAGAGGACCAAAAGGCTTGCAAAAAACATGAAAAAAGACCCGATGGCGATTCCCAATAGAAAAATGGCCCAGATAAGGGCGACCAGGGCGATCAGGGGGGAAAAAAAAGTGTTCTTGCGGGAGACATAGGGGGGGATGAAATAGACCAGCGCCCCTTCCACCTTTTTAAACCAGTGGTTCCACTGATTGACGACAAATTCAGGGACGAAATTTTGCCATTTCACAGCGCGATTTTACTAATGGCCTTCCTCTAAAATGTCAATGTTGCAATTTATCGGGTGATGGGTGATGGGTGATGAGTCATGGGTTATGGATCAGGGGTTATTGCGCTCATTTTTTTATTATCGGCTTTGTCAGTTAGGGCGGAAGAAACCGAGATTCCGCAGGTAACCGTCACCGGCGAGACGGAAAGAGAGGCTAAAGACGCCACGGCTGATTTAACCGTCATCAAGGCGAAAGATTACCGGAACCGGATCGTCACGGTTCCCGAAATCCTCTCGCGGGAGGCGGGGGTTCATATCACCCGCTTTGGCGGCCTTGAGGATGCCACCTCCCTTTCGATCCGCGGGTCTTCGGCCGACGAGGTGCTGGTCCTCTTCGACGGCGTGCCGCTCAATTCGGCGGAGGGGGGAAATGTCGATCTTTCGCCGTTCATGATGGAATCGCTGGATACCATCGAAATATACCGCGGTGTAAGTCCGCTCTCCTATGGCCCTACCCCCTCCGCCGGAACGGTGGCGCTTAATTCAAGGGCGATTGAAGGAAAAAACAAATTCGGCGGCTCGGTCGGGTATGGAAGTTTTAACACCTTCAGAACGAACCTTTTTTATTCCAACAAATGGAAAAAATTCGGCCTCATTGCCTCTTTGGGCCTTTTAAGGACCAGCGGCGATTTTTCCTTTCTGGACGACAACGGCACACCGGTAAACGAAGCCGATGACGCGCAGATCAAACGGCAAAACAACGAGTCGCAGACCCTTCATCCCCTGGTGAAAGTGCAATACGATTTCGACGGCAAAACGCGTCTGGAATGGGTCAGCCATTTCATCCGCAAAGATGACGGCGTGCCGGGGCTTTCCACCAACCAGTCGGAGACCGCCGGCATCGACACAACCTCATGGCTTTCCAGCCTCAAAATCCGGCGCGATTCTTTTTTTCACAAGAATCTGGCGCTGGAAAATCGGACCTGGCTTTATCTCGCCAAAAGCCAGTACTCCGACCCCGACGCGGAAGTGGGCCTTGGCGGCGGACAGGATACCGATAACGACACAACCCGCTTTGGCCATCAGGCGACTCTTGAAATCACGCCCGATGCGCGCCAACTGATCACCGCCTTTGCCCTTTATCAGATGGAACGGTTCCGTCCGGAGGATTTTTTGGCTTCCCCCCCGCAAGGGGGGGCGAGTGTGCGTCAGCAGTGGAATATCGGCGCCGGCGATGAGATTGAATTTTTCAACCGCCGCCTTCTGGCAAGCCCCGCTGTTTGGATCGAAAATATTTACAACCGGTTGAACAATGACGATCCCTCTTTTTTGACCCCCGCCGCGTTTTCAAACACAAAGACACATCATGTCGTTTCGGCCAAACTGGGGCTTAAGGGGATAGTGACAAATTATCTGGCACTCAAGGCCAATGTCTCGCGCGGCGTCCGGTTTCCGACGTTTCCGGAGCTTTTCGGGGACCGCGGCGGTGTTGTGGGAAATCAGGCGCTGGAACCGCAGACAAGCATTAATTGGGATGCGGGGGTTATGGTGGATGGTGGATGGTGGCTGGTGGATCGTTCACGTTTTTCCGCCTTCTACTTCGACCGCAGAATCACCGATCTGATCCAATTCGAACAAAACGCCGGGTTTGCCCGGGCGGAAAATATCGGAGAGGCGCGAATCCGCGGCGTGGAGGTGCAGGGGAGCCTTGAGGCCTTCCGGCATTTGGGCCTTTCGGCCAACTATACCTTCCAGAATCCGGTCAATCAGGCCGATTTTCCGGGGCGCCGGTTGCCCGGACGGCCACAGCATGAGTTGGAGACGCACATTGAAGGATTTATTGACCGGGGGCGCGCCTTCGTGGAGGTAAACTGGATCGATTCCAACTTTCTCGATCCATTGAACACCCGTATTGTCCGCGACCGGCTGATTTTAAACGGAGGAATTTCTTTTAATGTGACAAAAAAAATTCTTTTGGCCTTTGAAGGAAAGAATTTGACGAATGACCGGATTGTTGATGTCGTGGGTTTTCCCCTTCCGGGAAGGAGCTTTTTCGGACGTGTGGAGGTCGAATTTTAAGTAGCAATTCAGTCTCGGTGTCTGCTTTCGGTTCCATCGGAACTCGCGGTCTTTATTATCGCCACTTGATTTGGTCATTGGGTTTGAAGAATGAACCGATTGGCGATTGGATTTCGGTGCGCTCAAACAGCCGATGGAACCTCAAGACATCCATCCGAGACCGAATTGCTACAATTTTAAGGGTATTATGCCGCTTTGCGGTGATGATGAGTCCAATGAACCGGGTTGACAAGGCGCCAAATCGCACCCCTTGATTCGTGTCGTCGATGGGAGTTCAGACTCCCCCCAACGACCCCCAGGCCCAAAACCAGGATGACGATTCCAACCCAAATTTCCAAGGCAAGTAACATGATTTCTCCTTATCTTCCACCCTCTTTCATAGGCGCTGTAACGCGCCGTGTCAAGCCCTTGGTCTGTTTCTTTTTCACAATGGTAAGCAGTATATCCTGTTTATGTTACGAGGTCGAGGCTTTTGATCGGATCATCTCCTTAAAGCCGAATATTACAGAGATTTTATTTGAACTGGGAGTGGGGGATAAAATTGTCGGCGCCACCACTTGGTGCGACAATCCCCCGGCGGCCAAAAAAATCCCCCGTGTGGCCGATTACCTGCAGGTGGATGGAGAGAAGGCGCTGGCCTTGAGCCCCGATTTGGTCATCGGATCGAAAGAAAATTCGGCGAAAGGGGATATCGATTTTTTAAGCCGTCAGGGAATTCCCGTAAAACTTTTTTCCTTCAACCGGCTGGAGGAGACCTTCAAATCCCTTTTGGAAATTGCCGGACTGGTCGGAAAGGAAGAGCGCGGGAAGGAACTGGTTGAAGCCCTGCGAAAGGGCTTTAAGACCATGCATCCGTTGAGTGAGGCGCCTTCCCCGCGCGTTTTGATGGTGGTAGGGTTAAAGCCGCTGGTCGTTGTAGGAGGGAATAATCTTCTCGACGATCTGCTGGAGATCGTCGGCGGCAAAAACATTGCCGGAAATTCCCTCTTAAGATATCCCAACTACGGCATCGATCAGCTGATTTCCGCCCGGCCGGAGGTGATTGTCGATCTGACAATGGGAAATGAGACCGGCGGCAAAGAGAAAAAGATGGACTGGTATCGGCAGTTCCGGTCGGTTCCGGCGGTAAAAAACGGGCGGATCTATTTTTTGGACATCGCCGATTTTCGCGCCTCAAAGCGTCTGCTTGTGGGGGCGAGGAAACTACATGAAGTGCTAAATCCCCCCCCACCCCCCTTTGACAAAGGGGGGCCAGGGGGGATTTGAACCAATGCAAACCTCTCTCAATTTTAACCGCTGGCTTGCATGGATGCTGGGGCTTGGAGTTTTGACCGCCGCGGCGATTGTCCTTTTTTCCTTTCTGGGCAATCCGCCGATTTCGCCGTCCGCCCTCTGGTCGGGGAGTGAGCTGGCGCGGGACCTTTTTGTGCATGCCCGCCTCCCCCGCGTCCTGCTGGCCGTTTTTGTCGGCGCGGGGCTCGCCTCAAGCGGGGTGGCGTTCCAGTCGTTGTTGCGCAATCCCCTGGCCGATCCTTATATTCTCGGCGTTTCCGGCGGGGCGGCGCTGGGGGGCGTTTTGGCCCTGGCCCTTAAACTCCCTTTTGCCCTCATCTCCCTTCTGGCCTTCGGCTTTGCGCTGGGGTCTCTTCTGCTTATCTATTTTGTCGCCCGTGTCGAAGGGCGGCTCCCCGCCCATTCCCTTCTGCTCACCGGCGTTATTTTTAACGCCTTTGCCTTCGCCCTGATTCTTCTCATCAACTCGCTGGTCTCGCTGGGGGAGGCGCATCAGATTCTTTTTCTTTTGATGGGGTCGCTGGAACCCCCTCCCCTGGGGCAGGTGGCCTGGGTCGGATGTTTTACCCTGATCGGCCTGATTATTTTGACCGCGCAGGCATCAAAGATGAATGTGATTTCTCTGGGGGACGAATCGGCCGCCCAACTGGGGGTGTCGGCGACCACGCACCGGAAGGTCATTTTTTTTGCCGCCTCCGTCATGGTAGGGGCCAGTGTCGCAACAGTCGGCCTGATCGGTTTTGTGGGATTGGTTGTTCCCCATATGGTCCGGATGCGTTTTGGCGCCGATCACCGGGTTTTGCTTCCCCTCTCGGCTGTGGGAGGGGGTCTTTTTCTTCT
>JACPFC010000016.1 GCA_016183175.1 Deltaproteobacteria bacterium | reverse complement strand
TCAGTACCGGAGTTATAACCGAGGGGCTAAGCAAGGTGGTCATGCTCCCTCCTTTGTCCATTCCCGCCTGGCTTGCCGCCGAAATCGCAAAACTGGCCCGCTTGCAGGCCAATTCCAAAGCATCGGTGGTCAGACAACTGCTCGTCGCCGCCATCGAGGCCAAAAGACGCGCGGCGTGAGGATGGGATCATGTCGTATCCCAAAGTTTGATCGTATATTCCGTATTCAACCGGTGGATCCAATCGCCATGCAACCCCGCCCGGTAGTGGGAGATATACACACTGCTGTCAAGGCCCATTCTGATGATGACATCCCGGCCTCGCCATCCTCAATCGCCTGATCGTGGACCGCATCGATGTCGATGGGGAGGTCGGTTACCGCAACGTCGCGTCGGGATTAACCGAAGCCCCATTCCCCCGATCGCTGTGCTGGAGCGAAAAGATGTAATCGACAAGGGCGGCGATGTCTTCCTCCGGGGTCTTCTTTTTCATCGGCCTCATCCTTTTGGTTCCTTTTTTGAGGAGGGCGATCAGGTCGTCGCGGCTTAAGGGTAGCCGATCGATCGCCGGCCCGGCGATCCCCCCCCCTTTCCCCTCCATGCCGTGGCAGGCGTAACATTTTTTTTCCCGGTAAAGTTCCTTCCCACGGGCGGCATCGGACATAACGGCCGAAACCGGCGCCAGAAAAAAAAGGACAAAAACCGCGATGGAGATGTTTGTCTTCACACGATTCACCCCAAAAGAAGAGAAGGGCGTCCGCCTCAAGCAGACGCCCCTATCCCGACACCGAGCAGATGTCAAACCTCAAAGCAGGAGAGACTAGAAAACGAGCTGGGCTTCCGTCGTAAAAGCGTGAGCCGGATGCTGTCCCTGGCTGTCGGCCACCTTATATTCCACGGAAAAACGCATGTATCTCTGGAACTGCCATACCAGTCCGGCCGTGCCCGCCCATGTTTTACTGGTATTGGCCGCCCCCTCCGCCTTGTTGGTCACATCGTCGTAATCAAAACGACCCAACAGATACAGGTTGTCGGTGATGCTCTTGTCCAGTTCCAGAAACGAAAACCAGGAGAGGCTGTTGTCGGCAGAAATCAGGGCCGCCGTGGCAGTTCCGATGCCGCTGATAGTCTGGTTGTCGATCCCCAGGGAAAAGCCAATGATCGGTTTAAGGCCGATTTTCTCGAAGGTATAGTCGCCAAAGAGATAAAACCGGTGATACCGTGTGGGACCGGCGCCCGCCACGTCGGCCCCCGCATCATTCTGGGGCGTTGGGGCCCTTCCATAAACATACAACAGGGAAACGCTCGCATTGTGGTTGGGAATCAGATATTCCAGCAATAACGCCATATCCTTGTCGTTGTTCGGGTCTTCGTTGTCCAGCACGCTACCGCCTGTTGCCTCAATGCCGCTCGTAAACTGGAGAAGGCCCGTAAAATTACCGTTGGACCATCCCGCCTCGACTCCCAAACCGTCATGGCGCGGCCTGAAGCCGTTCACCCGCACGTCAAACATGCGGGCATTGTTAAGACCGATGGGGCGATCCAGCCCGCCGTATCCAACCCGTGAAAACTGGTGAAACTGGCCCATGCGGGTGAAAAAGAAACTGTCCGAGTGGCCGAAGGCAAGCTGGATTTGCCCCACCTCCAGCTCGGCAAACTCGTTTTCCGGCTCAAAGGGCATCTCAAAGAAGTAGGCAATATTCCGCGTAACCGGCCCGCCGTAGAAAAGGGTGACGTCATGTTGCTCAAAATCAAAATCAATTTTGGCCGGTGATTGTTTGTTCACCGTGGCTCGCGCCCGTCCCCGCGCCGCAAAGTAATTGGTGAACTTGGCCAGATCGTCCCACGAGAACTGGACCTCCTTGTTGTCAAACTCCTCGGGCATCCTGTAGCCCAGGCGACGGAACTGATGGCCTATGGGATTGAGTTGCGGCATCATGGTATGGCACATGGAACAGTCGGCGTTATAACGGCGCGCCCATGAGGGAAGCGCCTGGGCCGATCGAAGGGGAAACAGGCCCGATATCAGGACGCAAAACACAAACCATAAAATGGTGTGTGATATCTTGGATGGTGTCATTGACATTCTCCTTTTTTTGGATGGTGGGTTGCGATAACCGTAGTCGGTTATCGACCTACACACAAAAAATAAACCCGCGATGGAAAAAAGGTCAACATGTTTTGCGTCAATTCGTCGCATGACGGCCGTCATGCGAGGCTTGTCATGCAATGTCTGATGGCTATCGGGCAGGTGATGGAGCCCCACCGCGAGGTGGTTCTGGGGAGGGAGGGAAAAGAAGATTGACAGACATGGGATCAGGATGAAACATGCAAAATCATGAATAATCCGTCAAATGACGGCAAACATCCGGAGGGCGATATCGGCAGGCCATCGCGATGGCCTCTCCCGACAGATCTTCGCCAATTTCAAAGGTGGGGATCCCCAATTGATAAACTGCGGTGAGCGACTCATGCGCAAACTGTTTCTGAAATCCCGACTTTCTGACAAGAACCGCGGCCAGCTCGAAAAAGAAATGCAAAGGGACGGCAAACTCATCCGGCCTTTCGACCAGGCGGTTCAAGACCTCCCGGGCCCTGGCGTGGCCCGATTCATCGGTAAAAAACCATTTAACGGCAACGGACGTATCGAGAATCCACATGGAGATTCATCCGGCCCTTCCGGATCGGAGTTCGCGAATCAGCGCCTCGGAATTTTTCCTGACGGCCGACTTTCGGGAAAGACCCAAAATTCTCCGTTGAACTTCTCTTCTCCTTTCGTCAGCCTCTTTTTCGGCAAAACGCCTTTTGAAATCTTCCAGCGAAATAAGAACAGCCGCTGGCCGGCGGCCTTTTTCCAGAAGGATCGGTTCGCCGCTCCGCTTGAGCTTTTGCATTACCTTTGACAGCGACTGTCTCAATTCGAGGGCATTGATTTTTTGCATTGGGCGCCTTTCTAAACCCGACACCAATTGTGTCAAGTTAAATGTCATTTGTCAACCCTTCGACCGTTTTCCATTCACACAATCCCCGCCGCATGCGTGACCGTTTTTGAGAGGCTCACTCCCCCCAGATAATTGCCGGCGAGTTTCAGGGAGGGGGTTTCCGCGAGGAGTGCGTTGATCCGATTCAGGAGCTTCCCGTAACCGAGGACATACTGGGGGATCGCCCGCTCGTGGCGCTTGAGGTGGATCCACTCGACGCCGAAACGGAGCCTGAAGATATCCTCCACCTCCCGGCCGATTACATCGCGGAGGGCCGCGTCATCCGCCTCGATGAGTTTCCTGTTTCGCGCACCGCCGGCGTAAACGGTCAGATAATGATGCCGTTCATCGTGAAACTGGAACGGAAAACTGCTTGAATTCCACAGGGTCCCCAGTATTTGTCTCCGCTCCCCGGAAGGGATGAGAAGGCCAAAGCCGCAAAAGGGAAATTTCTCGGACCTTTGCACCCGCAGATGGGCCGTAATCACGGGGGCATAGTCTATTTTCGACAGTTCGGTCGAGATTTGCGGAAATCTTTTTTTTAGGAGAGTGGCGGTAGAATAAGCAGGGGCGGTCAGATAAACGCAATCGCTCTCGTATTCCCCCCGGCCGGTTAAAACCCGCAGTTTTTTCCCTTCCACCACCAGATCGAGAGCCGCCTCATTCAACCGGACCCGCTCTATCCCCATTTTTTTCCGGGCGCTGTGGAAAATGGACTCCAACCCCCCTTTAAGCTGATAGAGCCGGGGATCGGTTTTCATCGTTTTTCTTTGGGACAGGAGATAGCGGATCAGTGAAGAGGCCTTGTTTTAGGCCTCCGCCATCGTAGGAAAGGCCGCGGAAAGGGATATCTGTTTTGCGTCGCCGGCGAAGATTCCGGAGACAAAGGGATCGGCGATGTATTTTGCGGTTTCGGTGCCAAAATGCCGCGCAAAAAAATCCCAGACCGACTCTTCCTCTTTTTTTCTCCTCGGGACATGAACCGCTTCGGCCAAAAACCGGATCCGCCCCCGGGGAGAGAGCGCCGTTGTGGTCAAAATCTGCGGGGGCTTTGACGGGAGGAGGGTCGGCTTGCCGTTCTTTAAAATAAACCGCCGACGCGCGACGGAATTTGCCTCGACAAGCGAACCGGCCAGATCCAGCCGTTCGAGGAGTTGTGTCATTTCCGGGGAAACGCCTGCCAGGGCATTGGGGCCGAATTCGAAGTGGGCCTTATCGGTCGACAGGGACTCGACCTTGCCTCCCAGACGGGGAGTGGATTCGAGAAGACAAAAATCGGACCCGCGTTGAAGAAGTTCAACGGCAATCGCAACGCCGGCAATTCCCCCGCCGATGATCAGGTTGGGAATCGGGATCATAGACAAACCTGCATGAGGAACCGATCGACCACATGGCGCGGTTCCAGCGGGCTTCTTTTAAGCGCCCGGTCGCAGGCGAGAAGCCGGGCATAGATTTTTTTGAGCGCGGGAAAGGCGATTTTTCGGGCCTGACGAAGATAATCCTTCACAAAAAAAGGAGGAACGCCGAGACGGAAAGACATCTCCTGTTCGGAGAGCCGCTCCCTGACACCCTCCTGCGCCAGAAGAAGCAGACGAAAATGACGCGCCAACATGAAAACCAGCCGGACCGGCGGTTCCCCCTGTTCCGTCAATCCATTCAAAATTCCCATCGCCTCTTTTAAATTTCTTTCCCCCACTTTTTCGGTGAAATCGAAAACCGTTTTTGAAAAACTGCCCGAGGCAGTTTGCACATCGGCAAGTTCAATCCGGGTGCGCGGGAAGACATAGATCGCCAGCTTTTCCAGCGCCGAGACAAGCCCCATCGGGCTTGGCCCCACCGATTCGCCCAAGCCGTAAGCCGCCTCCATCGTGATGTCGATTCCCATCTTCCGCGCCTCGCCTGAAACCCATTGGGGAATCTGGTTGGGATAGGGCGGCTTCAATTCGATAAGCGTCCCCTCTTTGACGGCTGTCTTCCACAGGCCGAGACGCTTGTCGATTTTGGGGGCAATCAGAACCAGTTGCGTGGTGGGCGAGGGGTTTTGAAGGTATTTAAGCCATTGGTCGAAATCGTCTTTCCCGATTTTGTCCGCGTCGCGGACGATTACCAGACGCGATTCCGCCATCATGGGGAGGAGGCTCAAGGCGTCGATAATCTTCGCGGGCGGCTCCTCCGCCGCCGAAAAACGGTCGAAATTGAAATCTTTTGTCGCCGGATCGAGGTGCTTTTTTTGAAGACGCGCCAATTCGCGGTTTAAAAGACAGGCATCGTCGCCAACAAGAATCGTGATGGGTTTGGTCATGACACCACAAAATTCACCAACCGCCCCGGGACATACACCGTCTTCGCCACATTTTTTCCTTCAAGATAGGGAATAATTTTTTCATGCGCGCGGGCGGCAGTTTTGATCTCGTCCTCCGGGCTGTCGGGGGCAACGCTTAATTGGGCGCGCACCTTGCCGTTCACCTGCACCACAACGGTAATCGCCCGCTTTTCGAGAACCGTCTCATCATAAGAAGGCCACGGCTGTTCAGAAACACCCCCTTCAATCCCCAAAACCTCGCCCATCTCCTCGGCGATGTGCGGCACCATCGGAGATATCAGGACAATCATGGTTTTTAGCGCCTGTTTGAAAGAGGCTGACAATCCCGACTGCGGGGCGATTTTGGCCAGATAATTGACCAGTTCCATGATGGCGGCAATGGCGGTGTTGAAGTGAAAATCCTTCTCGATGTCGTCGGTGACTTTTTTGATGGTCTTGTTGATCTGGAAGGCAAGCTCCGGATCGTCCCCATTCCCCGGCCAGCGGTTGTTCACCGTGTCGTAGACCAGCCGCCAGACCCGGTTCAAAAAACGGAAACACCCCTCCACCCCCTGATCGGACCATTCGAGGTCGCGCTCCGGAGGCGAGGCAAAAAGGACAAAGAGCCTTGCCGTGTCGGCGCCGTACTGGTCGATGAGATAATTCGGATCGACCACATTGCCACGCGACTTGCTCATCTTGGCCCCCTCCTTGATGACCATCCCCTGCGTCAGCAGACGCTCGAACGGTTCGCTCAAGTTCAGGTAGCCGAGGTCGCGCAGAACCTGCGTAAAAAACCGGGAATAAAGAAGATGCAAAACCGCGTGCTCGATGCCCCCGATGTACTGATCGACCGGGCACCAGGTGGCAACCTTCTCTTTGTTGAACGGCTCCGCCGTATTTTGCGGATCGACATAACGGAAAAAATACCATGACGACTCCACAAACGTATCCATCGTGTCGGTCTCGCGCCTGGCCTCTCCGCCGCATTTGGGACAGGCGGTTTTTAAAAAAGATTCGTGTCGGGCCAGCGGCGACCCTTCCCGGCCGGTCAGTTGAACATCGGGGGGGAGAACGATCGGAAGATCCTCTTCATGTGCCGGGACGACGCCGCATGTCGGGCAATAAACCGCCGGAATCGGCGTCCCCCAGTAGCGCTGACGCGAAATCCCCCAGTCGCGCAATTTGTATTGGACCTTTCTTCGTCCGATTTTTTTGCGTTCGAGATAATCGACGATCGCCAGCTTTGCGATGGCGCTTTTCATCCCGGAAAACTGACCCGAATTGACCAAAACCCCCTCCTCCTCAAAGGCGGCCTCCATGCTTTTGGGGTCAACGACCTTTCCGGCGGGCGTAATGACAAGGATCACCGGCAGTTTGTACTTGTGCGCGAAATCGAAGTCGCGCTGGTCATGCGCGGGAACGGCCATTACCGCGCCGGTGCCGTATTCCATGACGACAAAATTGGTGACATAAATGGGCATTTGCCGCTTGACCACTGGATTGAGGCAGTAAGCCCCGGTGAAAATCCCCTCTTTTTCATAATCGGCCCCTCCCTGTTTTTGGATACCTTTTGCCTTTGCCACAAAGGCCCTCACCTCGGCGGTGTTTGGAGAATTTTCAATCAGTTTTTCCACCAGCGGGTTTTCGGGCGCCAGTGACATAAAAGTGGCCCCGAAGAGGGTATCGGGGCGCGTCGTAAAGACGGTGATCTTTTGATCGGTTGCCTCGATGGGAAAATCGATTGTCGCCCCCTGGGAGCGGCCAATCCACTCCCTTTGCATCGTCAGCACCCGTTCCGGCCATCCCTCTTTCAGAATTTCCAGCGATGAGAGAAGTTCGTCGGCGTAATTGGTGATTTTAAAAAACCACTGCTCCAGCGGTTTTTGCGCAACGACCATCTCGCACCGCCAGCAGTGGCCGTCCAATACCTGCTCGTTGGCCAACACCGTCTGACAGGTCTCGCACCAGTTGACCAAAGATTCTTTGCGGAAGACAAGACCCCTCTCCCACATCTGGAGAAAAAAGAGCTGTTCCCATCTGTAATAGGCGGGATCTGAGGTGTTCACCTCGCGCGACCAGTCGTAGCTAAACCCAAGGCGCTTGAGCTGATCGCGCATCGTATTGATATTGTCGCGCGTCCACTTGGCGGGGTGGGTCCGGTTCTGGATGGCGGCATTTTCGGCGGGCATGCCGAAGGCGTCCCAGCCCATGGGGTGAAGGACATGAAAACCCTTCATCCTCTTGTACCGGGCGATCACGTCGCCGATGGTGTAGTTCCGCACATGCCCCATGTGGATTCTTCCGGATGGGTAGGGAAACATCTCGAGGAGATAATATTTCTGCTTTTGGGGGTTTTCGCCGGCGGCGAAGGTCTTGTTTTTTTCCCACTGTTTCTGCCAGCGGGTTTCAATGGATTGCGGCTGATACTTTTCGTCCATTGCCTGCTTGTAACACACAGGTTTTTATGGAGACAAATGGAAAATAGCGGAGAGGCGCCTGATAAACTTCGGGTCGAAGCCCGCTTCTCACAACAACTTTCTGAGATCTTCCACAGTTAACCCCGCATCCGTCAAAATTGATTTGAGCGTTCGTCTTTTAATCTGCGTTGACGAGTGAACCGGGACAACCGTCCGTCGATTGTCCGACGGGCGCCGATAAATAGCGTGACTGGAACCGGTTTGACGGACAAAGACAAAACCGATTTTTTCGAGCACCTTGATTATTTCTTTAGAAGTGACAACTGGGAAATGAACGGACATGAATGAATTTCAAACCGCAACTCGCAGAGAAGTGACCGTGACTTGGTCATCGGGAATGGCCTCTTTGTGCTTCCGGTATTCCTCGATGAAAGCATGAACGGCGTGCCTCATTTCACCGAGAGTCTCTTCGTAGGTTTCCCCTTGAACATGACACCCCTGAAAAGCGGGACATTCGGCATAGTAGCCCCCCTCTTCACACGGCTCGATGATCACCGTAAAATGATATTGCTGATGAGACATGTTCTTATTCTAGGCAAAACAATGCTGAAATTCAAGGGACTTCTTCGGCAGGCACCTCATACACCTCCGTGAAAGGATACGGGCTTGGAAGGGTGTTCCAGCTTGCCCTGCCTGTCCCGCTTGCCCTGAGCGAAGCCGAAGGGAGCGGAGTTGAGGGAAGCGAAGTCGAAGGGCTCACTTGCGGGATTTGTTTGAGGGGATAGCCGGCCCTGGCGACAGCCTTGGGAACGTTAAATGATGGCTCGCCGGCCCAGAACAATACCCTCCACCGAAAGATCCTCGTCCAAATCGGGCCAGTGAATGCCGGTGCCCAAACCGATCAACTGAAAATGGCCCCTTTGTTTTTTTGTCGCATTTTTCAGGCGCGGATAAAACTCCAGTGGCGCTTTGACCTCTCTTCCGTCGCTTAATTGCAGACAAATGGCATCTTCGGTGAAGTAAACTTTAACCGCCACATCCGCCTGTTCAAATTTTCTTGCTGAAGAACGCATCCCACTAAGAAGATCGGGCAATTTCAGAGGTTACCGCTTCATCGGACATTTTCATCCATTTCTCGCCTAAGATCAATTGTCTTTTTTCATTGTCTTTTTTCATCGGTGGAGGGGCACCCCATACACCTCCGTAAACAGATACGGGCTCGGCAGGACGTTCCGGCGGGCCTTTAAGGAACCGCCGGATCGGTGGCGGGGATTTTTCCTCGGCGTGGTTGCCGTGGCGGCGCACAATTCAATCTGGTCCATGGTCAAGACCTGATATCGTTTTGATATCGTTTTCGGGATGTGGGCGGGAAAATATTTCTTTAACTTGCCGACTTGACCTTGAAGAGATGGTTCAAGGGACAGTATCTTAAAAGGCCGGTGACGAGCGAGACAACGGCCACCGCCCCCAGGGCATAGTCGGCCCACGGAGGCATCCGGAGCCGCCAGATGCATATCGCCGACAGAACGGCGATTAAAAGGCGCAAATTTCTTTCCCTCTTGGCGACGTTAACGAGCATATTTTTCCCCTCCTGTTGAAGTTTTGGTTTTCCGAAACGGAGTGTATCCTAGCATCTAAGCCCCTTCTTTGGAATCGAATTCTTTATGCTCCTTCCCGTCGAAGGCAAAAATCTTCATCCGGTCGTCCACCCGCGTTTCAACAAGCACCGGCCGCTTCCAGAGGACATGCAGGTTTTTCAGCACCTCACGGGCATAGTCGAGGCGCAGATCGACCCCTTCGTGCCGGTGAAAAAGGAGAAGCTCCCCCCGGTTGCCGTAATTGGCGTCCATCACCTCGACAAACGGCTGGCCGAAATTGGTGAGCTGGAAAAGAAGCTTTTTTTTCACCGCCGGAAAATCCCGCGAGGAAATCTCGTAGGTCGAGTTGTTGCGGTTGTAGTCGAAGGCGAACAGCTTGTGTTCGGCGCAAAATTCCGGCGTCAGAAAGGTGTCGATGAAGGTGACGTCGTTGTAAATTTTGCGCACCTCGAAAATTTTCTTTTTCCCCAGCCCCAAATTCCGGTTCCAGTTCAGTTTTTCCACCATGCTGTCGCATTCATCATATTCCTTGCCGAAACGCCCCTTGTTCCAGCGCTCCTCGATATCGCGGAACAGCTCGAGGCCGATCTTGTAGGGGTTGAGGCGGCCCATTCCCGCCGAAATGGTGCCCGAATGATGATCGGCAAAGTCGATGATCTCGCCGTCCGTCAAAATTTTTGTCGTCATGATTTTGCTGTGCCAGTAGGTGGCCCACCCCTCGTTCATGATCTTGGTCTGGGCCTGCGGGGCGAAGTAATAGGCCTCCTCGCGGATGATGGAGAGGATGTCCCTCTGCCAATTTTCCAGGGGGGCCGTTTCAACCAGGAACGCCAGCACGTCCCTTGCCGGTTCGGCGGGGAATTTTTTTTGCTCCTCTATTTTGGTCAAGGCCTTTTTGCGCTGACTTTCGATGAATTCTTTGGGGTTGATGTACCGCTCCAGATATTCGCGCTGTACCGGGAGCTTTTTCACGTTTATCTTTTCGGTGACCTCTTCCTCTTCCTCTTCGGCGAGCGGCGGGCGCTTTTCCTCCTTTTTCCTCCGGATGAGGGGGGCATAGCAGTCGATCAGGTTTTCCAGCGAGAGGCAGACATCGATGAAGCTCTCCACCACCGTATAGCCATGCCTGTTGACGGCGCGCTGAATCCTCGTTTTGTGGTTGGCCATGACATCGATCGTCCGGCGGTTGGTGGGGGAGAAAAAGACGTTGTTTTTGAAAAAATCGCAGTGGCCGTACACGTGGCTCATCACCATCTTCTGGTCGACCAGTTTGTTTGAGTGGAGAAGATAGGCATAGCAGGGGTTGTTGTTGATAACCATCTCGTAGATTTTGGAGAGGCCGTAGGAATGGCTCTTGGAGAGATGCTCGTACTCCATGCCAAATCGCCAGTGGGGATAGCGATTGGGAAAGCCGCCGTAGGAGGCCACCTCGTTCATCTGCTTCCAGTCGAGGATTTCAAAGATGGTCTCGAAAAAATCGAGTCCCTGGGTTCTGGCCTCTTTTTCGATTTCAATCCGCCATTTTTCGAGTTCGGGTGTCAGCATTTACGTGTTCACGTGCCCGAGTGCCCGGGTGCCTGCGTAAACACGGGCACGCGGGCACACAGGCACTCATTTCCCTTTTCCGAGGAACGCCTTTATCGACTCGATAATCCCCTCTTTCCCCTCGATCTTGGATGTCAGCAGACAATCGGGACTCTCGCCGAACCGGTCTTTCAGGTCCTTCAGGAACTGGCCGCTCCCGTATTCGCTCTCCACCTGCCCGTAGCAAAAGACGTTGCAGACGGGGAAAAACTCCTTTTCCATCAGATTCAGGCACTCCATGGTGTCGTTACCCGACCAGTTGTCGCCGTCGGAAAAATGGAAGGGGTAGATATTCCATTCCGAGGGGGGATAATTTTCCTGGACGATCTTCAAGGCCAGGCGGTAGGCCGACGAGATGATGGTCCCCCCCGACTCCCGCGTGTGATAGAAGGTGTCGGCATCCACCTCGCGGGCCACGGCGTCATGGATGATGTAGCGGGTTTCCAGCCCCTTGTATTGCGAGCGGAGCCACATGTCGATCCAGAAGGTCTCGATGCGGACGATCTCTTTCTGTTCCTGTCCCATCGAGCCGGAGACATCCATCATGTAGATGATCACGGCCCTGCGTTCGCGCTCCTGAATCACCTTGAAGCTCCGATAGCGCTTGTCCTCGCCGTAGGGGATGACGATCGGGCGATTGAGGTTGTACCCGCCGGAGAGGATCTGCCTTTTGAGCGCCTGTTTGTAGGTCCGCTTGAAATGGCGGAGCGACTCCGGCCCCGCGGGGCGGACGCCGCGATAGACGGTTTTTGTGGAGACAACCCGGTCGGTCCCCTTGGGGAGGATGCGCGGAAGCTCCAGTTCCTCGCCCAAAAGCTGGGCCATCTCCTCGAGCGGGACATCCACCTCCAGGATATGTTCGGAAGGGGCATTGCCCGCCTGCGTCTGTCCCTCCCCCTCGGAATCGACGGCAATCGGAGTGCCGACCGCCCCTTCGCCCTGCCCCACCCCTCCCATCTGGCGGTCTTCGTAGCGAAAGCGGGGGATGTCGATCTGCGGAATGGGGATGCTGATGAATTTTTTTCCCTGCCTTCCGATCAACTCGCCGCGGGTGATGAACTTCCTCAACTCCTGTTTGATTTTGCCTCGAACAATCTGTTTGAAGCGGCTGTAGTCTTGTTCGATTTTTAATATCACATTCACGTGCCCACGGGCCTGTGTGCCTGCGTGCCCGCGTTCTTACCCAGGCACTCAGGCACCAGGGCACCCGGGCACTTAATGCTTTTCTTTAATGTCCCCCCTCGCAAAAATCGACGCCACATAGTTGAGCACGTCGGTGGAACAGACGTCGCAATAGCCGTAGTTTTTGGTCATCCGCGACTTGACGATGTCGATCTTTTCCTGCGTATCCTTGTCCACCACGCTGGAGACAAGGCTGGTGAGCTTGATGGTGTCCTTCTGGTCCTCGAAGAGCTTCAGTTCAAGCGCCTTGTGGAGCCGCTCGTTGGTCCGGTAGTCGAACTTTTTGCCTTCGACGGCCAGAGCCCCGATGTAGTTCATGATCTCCCGGCGGAAGTCGTCCTTGCGCGATTCGGGGATGTCTATTTTTTCCTCGATCGACCGCATGAGGCGTTCATCCGGTTCCTCGTCCTGGCCGGTGTATTTGTTCCGCACCCGCTCCTTTTGCGTGTAGGCCTTGATGTTGTCCACGTAGTTGGAGCAGAGCCGCGAGATGGCGTCCTCGTCGGCCGCGATGGCCCGTTGGACCTCGTTTTTCACGATGTCGTCGTATTCCTCCTTGGCCAGCGTCAGGAGTTCGACGAATTTTTTTCTCTGGTCCTCGCTGGAAATGAGCGAGTGATGCTTCAGCCCCGATTCCAGCTCATTCAGGACCATGAACGGATTGACGCACCCGCCCCCCACGTCGGAGACGAGGGCATTGGATATTTTATCCTGGATATAACGGGGTGAAATCCCCTCCATCCCTTCCCTGTAAGCCTCTTTCCTCAACTCCTTGACATTGTCTTCGGTAAAACCGGGAAGGGTTTTTCCGTCGTAGAGCTTGAGTTTCTGCATGAGGGTCAGGTTTGCCTTTTTGGGTTCTTCCAGCCGAGTCAAAACCGCCCACATCGAGGCGATCTCCATGGTGTGCGGGGCGATATGTTTCCCCCTGATTTTGTCCGGCGAATAATCCTTGTAGTAGATCTTCTGCTCTTCTTTAAGCTTGGTGATGTAGGGGATGTCGATCTTCACCGTCCGGTCGCGCAGGGCCTCCATGTATTCGTTGTTTTGCAGTTTGCGGTATTCCGGCTCGTTGGTATGCCCCACAATCACCTCGTCGATGTCGGTCTGGGCGAATTTTTTGGGCTTCACCTTGTGCTCCTGGCTCGCCCCCAGAAGATCGTAGAGAAACGCCACGTCGAGCTTCAGGACCTCGATGAATTCAATCAACCCCCGGTTGGCGATGTTGAATTCGCCATCGAAGTTGAAGGCCCGCGGGTCCGATTCGGATCCATATTCTGCGATTTTGCGGTAATTGATGTCGCCGGTGAGTTCGGTGGAGTCCTGATTTTTTTCGTCCTTGGGCTGAAAGGTCCCGACGCCGACGCGGTCTTTTTCGGAGAGAATCAGCCGACGCACCTCCACATGGCCCATCACCTTGTTGAAGTCCCCCTCGTAGAGGGCAAACAGGGCATTGTAGATGTACCTGCAGGAGGGGCAGAGATCGCCGTCGACGTAAATTTTTTCTTCGGCGGAAAGGGCCTTGTTGACCTCGGACAGGAGCTTGTCACGGGCCTTGAACGAGACAAGGTGCAAAGGCTCCTCATGCATGGGGCAGTTGATGACATCGCCGTTGCCGAAGACGACGTCCAACTGTTTATTGTTCGCGCCGTTGCCTCCCTTTTTGACCCACGAAAAGGTGAAAAGGGCCCCCTCGGGGGTGCGCGAGTAATGTTCCAGCCCTTTTTTCAGCAGGCGGACAATGGTCGATTTGGAGCTCCCCACCGGCCCGTGCAAAAGGAGGACCCGCTTTTCCGGACCGTAGTGGCGGGCGGCCGCCTTGAAGACGTTGACGAGCTTCATCAAGTGCAGATCGAGGCCGAAGATGCCGTCCCGGCCGCCGTCGTAGGGGTCGTTGAAAAATTTGTATTTGACGATGGTTTTTTTGTGTTCCTTGTATTCCTCGGTGCCGTGGGAGACCACCATGTCGTAGAGGCGCTGATAGGCGCTCCTCGACACCCTGGGATTTTTCATGAAAATCCCCAGGTAGTCGGCGAAACTGCCGCGCCAGTTGAGCTCCTTGAAATTCTTGATCTCCTCGGCATCCTGAATCAACTGCAAAAGCTGTTTTTCCGAGATCATATTTTTTCCTCCAGGTTAAAAAATTTCGTCGGGTTAAAAATAACCGAATAACAAAAATTCAAATTGGGCTATGGATTTTTTTAAAGAACAGTCTTGAATCGACTGATCTCTGACGGAACAATCTCACCGAAAAGAATTGATGTAACGCGTCATGCTTATACTGATATTTTATCAGTTGGGAGGGGGGGCAACAATAGTTATTTTTCCGGGATTTTTTCAGCCTAAAAACTATTTCAGCCAGGTCACTTTTATTTCTTTTTCAACTTCTTTAAATTCCCGATCGCCGGTAATTAACGCAATATTTCGTATCTTGGCCAGCGCGGCCGCAAAACAGTCCGCATAAGACATTTTTTTGGTTGCCTTAAAGACGGCGGCTTGTCGCGCCAATTCCAAATCTTCCGCGACCGGGACAAGTTCGATCGGCAAACCGGCTATTTCATGGGCTTTCTGCTCCGCAAGCCGTTGAGAGCCGCCTCTCATCACGGAGTAATAAATCTCACCCCAGTTGACGACACTCAAGAGCAGTTTGTGCTTGTCTTCAGAGGCCTTCACAAGAAGCTTTTCCACTTCTTCAGCGGAAGGCTCGTCGTTAAAGAACGCCATAAGCGCCCAACTGTCCAGGACTTTGGCGGCCATTTAGATTCTTACCCTGCAACTTCTGCGCATTTTGCGAAGAAGTTTGCAGACCGTTTGAAGATCCATTCGGACCATTTGGTTGGCGGCCCTGCCGCCTTAGAAATCCCGTTCCCGTTTCCGTTCGGCAAGAAAGACATCCATTGCCCTGGACCCCCTTAGAGATCCTCGAAGGCTCCTGATATGCCTGGCGGTAATGGGTTTTATTAAAATACCTTCATCGGTTGGATAGACCGTTGCCCGCGTTCCTTCCTCAATTTCGTATTCTTTGCGAAGCCATCGGGGAATAACCACCTGCCCCTTGACCGTAAAGGAAACCGTATCCGGTTTTTGTGTTATACTCACATAAATAAGTAGAACATATTTTAATTAGTAAGTCAATTTATTTTTGTAGGAATAAATATAAAAGGAGGATTTAAGGAAGACTCAACAAACACAAATCGCCCGGGCCGCTTATTTTTTATTTTGAGTCGGTTTTCAGGAGCTTTTCGTCCCTGGTTTTAAGGGTATAGCGGACCACCGTCTGGATGAGCTTGTTGCGGTTGGCCTTGCCCAAAAGGGTTTTCATGTCGTTATACAGCGAGGCGTCGTTGACCAGCGCCCCCAGGGTCCCCTCGCCGCGGTTGATTTTACCGGTGATGCCGGCCGCATGTCTGCTTGCCTCCGCGAGGTTTTCGGCCACCATTTTGATATCGGACACCAGCTCCTCCCCGTGGGGGTCGTAGACCAGGCCATGGATCGTCCCCTTTCCCTCGCGCACCTCTTTCACGATTTCCTTCAAGTCCTCGGCGATGTCGTTGACGTTTTGCAGGAGGACATCCCCCCTCTGCAGAACCTCGGCAAAACCGGTCGGCGACTCGGAGGGAAGAATGTCGCCATCCTTTAAAATTTTGGCCTCGGCGCTTCCCACGCTGACAAAGACCATTTTGTCCCCCAAAAGCCCCTGCGTCATGATGGTGGCCTTTGAATCGGCGCGGATTCGGCTTTGATACCGTTTGCTCAACTTTAAAACCAGTTTGACCTTTTTCTTTTCGATTTTTTCCTCGAAGAGAATCTCGCGGACCGTCCCCACATGAATCCCCGCCAGTTGCACCGTGGCCCCCTCGCGCAGGCCGCTGATGTCGTCGAAAAAACAGACGAGCGTATAATGGGTTTCAAAAAGCCTCTTTTCGCTCCCCAAAAGAAAGATGACCATCATGGCCAAAAGGAGGCCAATCGCCACGAAGGCGCCCACTTGGATCTGCATGAGTTCTTTTGAACGATACATATATATCGGGGGCTTTGCCGCTGGCGCCCGGGGTCCCCACCGAACGCCACCGGTTCGAGTGAGGTGGGGGCGGAAACTGATTCCGCTCCCAAGCCGCTTAATCCGCCACTGGCGGCGCGGCTTGGGAACCCTACCCCCCGTTCGCTCGGACGGAATAAATCCGATCCTCGCTCACTATATCTCCCCGATTTCCCCCTCAATGAAATTCTGAACGACCGGGTTGCGCGAACGCCTCACCTCGTCCACCGTCCCCACAAACTCGATTTTCTTATTATGCAACAACGCGAGGCGGTTGGAAATCTTAAAAGCGGTGGCCATGTCGTGGGTCACCACCACCGAGGTGACCTTCAATTCCTGTTGAAGTTTGAGGATCAGTTCGGCAATCCGGTTGGTGTTGGCCGGATCAAGCCCCGTGGTCGGCTCGTCGTAGAGAATCACCTCCGGATCGGTGGCGATGGCGCGCGCCAGCCCCACCCGTTTTTTCATCCCGCCGGAGAGGTCTGCCGGATACATCTCCTGGGTTTCGTCCAGTCCCACAACCTCAAGCTTTTCCCTGACGATTTTTTTTACCTTTTCCTCGCCGTGATGATTGTGTTCCAGAAGCGGATAGGCCACGTTTTCCTCCACGGTAAGCGAATCGAACAGCGCCGCCCCCTGAAACAGCATGCCGATGTGCGAACGCATTTCAATAAGGGCCTCCTCCTCCATTCCCGAAACGCTTTTTCCCTTGAAGAAGACATCCCCCTCATCGGGTTTAAGAACCCCCAAAAGGAGCTTCAAGGTCACGCTCTTGCCGGTGCCGGAACCCCCGATAATCGTGATCGTCTCCCCCTGCCCGATGGCAAGATTCATGTTGATCAGCACCCGATTGTCGCCAAACGACTTGGAGACGTTTTTGAATTCGATAATCGGCAAAATACGGTGCCCGGGTGCCTACGTGCCTGGGTGCCCGGGTACCCGTGTAAACACGGGCACGCAGGCACTCGGGCACTCGGGCACTAAAAAAGAAGAAACAGCTTCGTTAAAAAATAGTCCGACACGAAAATCGCCACCGAGGCGATCACGACCGAAAGGGTCGTCGACTCCCCCACCCCTTGCGTCCCGCGCGTGGTTCTCAAACCCTGGTTGCAGGCGATGATGCCGATCAAAAAACCGAAAAAAAAGGTCTTCCCCGTGCCGGAAAAAAAGTCCTCCAGTTCCACGGTGCGAAGGACTTGGTCGATGTAAAACCGGGCAGTCACCCCCGACTCCAGAACAGCCACAAACATCCCTCCAAAAATCCCCACCACGTCGGCAATGACGGTGAGAATGGGGGTAATCAGCGTGGTCACCAGAACCCGCGGTACCACCAGCTTGGCCACCGGGTTGGCCCCCATCGCCTCGATGGCCAAAACCTGTTCCGTCACCGCCATCGACCCAAGCTCCGCCGCGATCCCCGACCCCACCCGCGCCGCGATCATGAGCGAGGTCAAAACCGGCCCCAGTTCGCGGACGATGGCGATGCCGACCACCTGCCCCGCGTAGAGGGTGAGGCCAAAGCGCTGAAGGCCGACAATGAACTGCAGGGCCAACACCATCCCGGTGAAAATGGCCACCAGATTGACGAGCGAGAGGGATTTGACCCCGATATGGAGAACCTGCTCGAGAACAAGGCGTATCTGAATCTGCCCCCGCGCAATGGCTTTAACGGCCCGGTAGGCCAGCTCTGCGATGCCGCCCACATAGTCGAGGTATTCGAGAATCCGGGTCCCCATCCGCCCCAGAGGCTGTTTGAGGGAGTCCTGAATCCGGTGAAGGGAGGCATGGAATGAGGATGTTTTCACCATTTAACCAGCCGCACAGCGGCGCTGAGGGGGAGGCAACATCTTACTCCGCAAACTCTTCGAGTTTGCTTCGCACTACGGGAGACCCGTAGCTTGACCCGGCTTTGCCACTGGAGGGGGCTTTGCCTGCCCCTAAAAAGGTCCGGCGATATATTTGAACCCCCCGTAGAAACCCTCGAAATCGGACACCCCGCCGGGATAACTTTCCGGTTTCGAGACATACACAAAATCAAAAACACACTCGTTCATCTTCAGCACCACTGTGTCGAGAACAATCTCTGCCCCGTCCACTTTGCCGGCAACCGCGGTCCGCAGGGCTTCCCTCCCGTCGAGGTTCAAGATTTTTTGAAAACGGCGCCTCTGGGCTGTGATATTGTAGAAAAGCTGGTTTGTCAGTATTTTCAAGGGGGCATCGTCAAAACTCCCCTTGCAGAAAGTAGAGATGCTGATCGTCCGGCCCGAGGCTGACTGTTCAAAGAGGACCGCCCTGTAGGAAAAAGATTTGCGCCGCCAGGTTTCCGGGAGAGGCCCCACGCGAAAACTCCCCCCTTCGGTGATGACAGCGCCGTTTCGATAACCTTTGACGCTTCCGCGCTTTTCCACCCCCCCGCCGAAGCAGGAGAAAAGAACAAGCACAGCCAAAATGCAAAATCCCCCCCAACCCCCCTTTGAAAAAGGGGGGGGTGTCCGAGATTCCCCCCCTTTGGAAAAGGGGGGCGAGGGGGGATTTGCATTTAGAAATTTCACTTTCATCAAAAATCATCTAAAGTTAGAAGAATAACGAAAATGACGATAATCGACAATAAAATTAAAAAACTGATTCTGGCCTCGGCCTCTCCCCGGAGGTCTTTTTTGCTCAAGGAACTGGGGCTTCACTTTGAGGTCTTTCCGGCCGATGTCGATGAAGCGGTTAGAACAGGTGAGACGCCGTCCGAATGCGCCAAAAGACTGGCTGTACAGAAGGCAACAATAGTTCTGAAGGGGAAAAAACCGGAAAAAGACCGACCCCTCTACTCTCTTGGCGCCGACACGATCGTGGTGATGAACGGAAAAATTTATGGCAAGCCGCGTCATGAAGAGGAGACTATCGCCTTCTGGCGCGCCCTGGGGGGGCGGACTCACGAGGTGATTACCGCCTTTGCGATCGCGGAACTTCCTGATAGAATTGTCTGTGAGGAGGCAGTTTCATCGCGGGTGACGCTTAAGGCGCTCTCCGACGGCGAAATAAGGGAGTATTTGGCAACGGGGGAGCCGTTTGACAAGGCGGGTGCCTATGCCGCGCAGGGGCTGGGACAAAAGTATGTGGAAAAAATCGAGGGATCGGTAACAAACGTGATCGGCCTCCCGCTGGAGGCGCTGTTGCCGTGGTTGAAGAAGTTAAAACTTCTATGAGACATATTCGAGTCAAAGAATTTTTTCGGATCCTCTACCAGAAAAAACCGGTTCAATGGATCGTTTCGGTCTTTATCGTTCTTTTCTTCCCCATTATCGGCCTCTATGCTCATGTAATTGAGCCGCGGCTGGTAAAAATTTCGCACTTAAAGATTCCCATCAGGAAACTGCCGCGATCGTTCAATTTGTTCCGCATCGTCCAGATCAGCGATCTTCATTTCGGGCCGACCAACGATTCAGTGTCGTTTTTGAAAAAGTGCATCGACAAGATCAACAACCTAAAGCCCGACATCGTGGCCTTGACCGGCGATTTTCTTCAGTGGGACTCAAAATACATCCGTCCCCTGGCCCAGTTGCTATCCGGCCTTAAGGCCAAAAACGGCCTCTTTGCGGTTTTGGGAAACCACGATTACGGCGTCTGCCACAAGGGGCATCCCCCCACCGACCCCATCGATCACGAGGAGGTGATCCATCATTTCGAAAAAAGAGGCATCCGCGTTTTGCACAATGAACGGGTGAAAATGCAAAAGGGAAATGATTGTCTGGAGGTCATCGGCGTGGGGGATTATTGGACCCCGCATTTTCAGCCCGACAAGCTCTTGACCCGCGAGGCCGTCCCGACCATCCTTCTCTGCCACAATCCGGACGGTTTGAGCAAAATGGAAAATCTCCATTTCGACCTGATGCTTTCGGGGCATGTCCATGGGGGGCAGATCAGTTTCCCCTTCATCGGGCCTCTGGCGGTGCCGGTGGAAAGGAGGCACCTCCGCCGCGGATTGCATCGGTTGAGCCAAAAATGGCTTTATGTGAACCGCGGGCTGGGATACATCTTCAAGGCGCGGCTGTTATCGCGGCCGGAGATCACCTGTCTGGATTTGGTGAATCAACCGGCCCCGCTTGCCGAATCTCCTCCGTCACATCTCCCTCAAACTCCTTAAAATTGGCTTGAAATAATCCGACAAGATGTTTCGCCTTTTCGTCGTAGGCCGAAGGGCTCGACCATGAGGCCTTGGGATTAAGAATGGATTGGGACGAAACGCCGGGGCATTGGGTGGGAACTTCAAAGCCAAAATAAGGATCTTTCACCATCGGCGCCTTCAACAATGCGCCTGAAAGCGCCGCTTTCACCAACGCGCGTGAATCGGCGATGGAAAAGCGCTGTCCCACGCCATACGGCCCGCCGGTCCAGCCGGTGTTGACAAGCCAGCAGGAAACATTGTGGCGATTGATTTTTTCGCCCAAAAGTTTGGCATAGACCGAGGGGCGAAGCGCCATGAAGGGGGCGCCAAAACAGGCGGAAAAGGTCGCCTGCGGTTCCCTGACGCCCCGTTCGGTGCCGGCCACCCGGGCGGTATATCCGGAAAGAAAATGGTACATCGCCTGCGCCGGGGTCAACCGGGCCGCCGGAGGGAGGATGCCGAAGGAATCGCAGGTGAGCATGATCACGTTCTTGGGATGCCCCCCAATTCCATCAAGCCGGGCGTTCGGGATGAATTCCAGCGGATACGAGGCGCGGGTGTTTTCGGTCAGGCTTCCGTCGTCGAGGTTGATCCGGCGGAGAACGGGGTCCATCACCACATTTTCCAAAATCGTCCCGAAACGGTGGGTGCAGGCGTAAATTTCGGGCTCCGCTTTTTCAGAAAGATTAATCACCTTCGCGTAACAGCCTCCCTCAAAATTGAAAACCCCATGGTCGCCCCACCCATGCTCGTCGTCACCGATGAGATTCCGTTCGGGATCGGCTGAAAGAGTTGTCTTCCCGGTGCCGGAAAGGCCGAAAAAAACGGCCGTATCGCCCTCCGGTCCGATGTTGGCCGAGCAGTGCATCGAAAGAACATTCTTGAGGGGAAGCAGGTAATTAAGGACGGTAAAGATCGATTTCTTGATTTCACCGGCATAGTGCGTGCCGCCAATCAGCACAAGCCTTTTGCCGAAATGGAGGAGAATGAACGCCTCGGAATTCGTCCCGTCTTTGGCGGGCTCGGCCAAAAAATTCGGCAGGGCGATGACCGTAAATTGCGGGGCATGGTTTTTTGCCTCCTCCGCGGTCTTCGGGACGATAAACATATTGCGGGCAAAGAGGCTGTGCCAGGCAAATTCCGTGATCACGCGGATGGGAAGGCGATGTTCGGCGGAGGCGCCCGCGAAACAATCCTGGATGAACAGCTCTTTCCCTTTCATGTAATCGAGCATCTTTTGGTGGAGGAGATCGAATTTTTGCGGATCGAACGGCCGATTGACCTTTCCCCATCCCACATTCGCCTCGCTGGAGGGCTCTTTGACGATAAATTTGTCGTTGGGAGACCGGCCGGTGTATTTGCCGGTCGAGGTCACAATCGCCCCATGCTCCGAGAGTTGCGCCTCCTTTCGGAGAAGGACCTGTTCGCAAAGGGCGGCAATGCTTAAATTGCTCTGCATCATTTTACTTGGGGCCCGTTCGGCCCGTTTGTTGCTACTCGCGTCATGAGGTTTCGGGCCTCACATGGCCCCAAACCCCGCTCGCAACTGGCAAAGCCAGATTGCTCGCTTGCATCCGGCCGCTAACATGAAGCCGTTGAAGATTCAAAGAATTTTTTTCCCTCCTTAAATCTTTAAGCTTTGCATCGGGCCTTATTTTAGCTACAATATGAACCATTGATGAATCTTCTGGCTCCAATTTTCTTCTTCGTTGCAACCCTTGGGTTTGCGCTTCCGGCCTTCTCCGGCGAAAGGATCAGAGACTTGATGACCAACCGCTTTCACGTGGACCTCCCCAAGCATGACCGCGGAACCCTTTATGTTGAGGACGATAATGAATTTCTCTTTTTTCCCGCCTTCGACAACCAGGACTACATCCATCTTTGCTCCGGGAGATGGAGCGCCGGCGAGAAGAAAAAAACGGTCACCTTCCGCGGCAAAAACAAGTGCCGCTATCTAAACGGCACCTACACGGTCAGCCATCAGCCGGACGGGCTCTATCTCCATAACCCGGAGAGGAATCTCGTTCTGAAACATCTGGAATAGCGCTCTCTTTTCTTGGCACCTGTCTTAATCCATGTACAATGAACCTCATGTTGAACCGGGTGGTTCTCTCAAGCCTGCTCACGGTCATTTTATTCAATTGTTCCACCCACGATCCACGATCCGCCATTTACGATCTACAAAAAGAAATCCGAATTTCCCTCTCCACCGAACCGCCGACGCTTGATTGGAACCTCGCCACCGACAATGTAAGCTATCAGATTCTCAATCAGCTGATGGAGGGCTTAACGCAGTTTGATCAAAACTTAAACCCGATCCCGGCGGCGGCAAAAAGCTGGGAAATCAGGGAGGAAGGAAAAACGTATGTCTTTCATCTCGACCCCAATTACCGGTGGTCGGATGGAAAACCGGTGACGGCCCGGGATTTCCGTTATTCGTGGTTGAGGCTTCTCAAACCGGAAACCGCCGCGGAGTACGCCTATTTTCTTTTCGACATCATCGGCGCAAGGGAATTCAACCGCGGGAAACTCAAAGACGAAAATCGGGTAGGGATCGAAGTGATTGACGATCTGACGTTAAGGGTGCGGCTGAATCAGCCGATTGTCTTTTTTCCGGCCATCACCACCTTTATGGTAACTTATCCCTTGAGACAAGACATCGTGGAAAAACAGCGCCGGTGGACCGACCCGGAAAATATCGTCACCTGCGGGCCGTTTGTGCTTGAAGAATGGTGGCATGAATACCGGCTGAAACTGGGAGTAAACCCTCATTATGGAGGAAACCCACAACCATCGTTTGACCGCCTGACGATTTTTCTTGTCAGCGACCCTGCAACCAGCCTTTCCCTCTACGAGCAGAATCTTTTGGATATCGCCGGCCCTCCGCCGGTGGCCCTTCCATATTATAAGAACAGTCCGGACTTGATGAGCGTCCCCAAACTGCGCGGGTATTATTATGGATTCAACATAACAAAGAAGCCCTTTGACGATCCCCGCGTTCGTCGGGCTTTGGCCATGAGCCTCGACAAGCGGGAGATCCCGAATATTCTCAAAGGGGGCGAACAGCCGGTCGATTCGTGGATTCCGCCGGGGATGTTCGGGTTTGAGGAGGGGATCGGATTGAAATTCGATCCCGAAAAGGCGCGGGAACTTTTGGGACAGGACCCGCGTCGTTTGCAATTCACGCTGACCTTCAATTCGGACCCCGTGAACAAAAAAATCGCCGAATGGGCGCAGGCGCAATGGAAAAAAAATCTGGGAATTGACGTGAACCTCGACAACCAGGAATGGAAAAGCTACCTCTCACTCTTAAAAACCGATCCCCCCGGCCTCTTTCGCCTCGGCTGGGGGGCCGACTATCCCGACCCGGACAATTTTATGAATCTCTTCACCTCCACCTCGGGCAACAACCATACGCACTGGAAAAGCGCCGAGTTCGACAGCCTGATTGCGCAAGGGTCCGTCGAAAAGGATGAACAAAAGCGCAAGGCCGTATATGACAAGGCGCAAAAAATGCTTCTGGAAGAGGAAGCGGTCATCATTCCCCTTTTCATCCCGATGCAAAATGTGCTGGTGAAGGAGAAACTGAAACCGTTTCCTCTCATTCCGATGGATTTTATGTATTATAAGAGGGTAAATCTGAAATCCGAAGCAACTGGCCCCGGCCCTTTATATCAATGACCAAGAAGCCGACGGAATTCTTCCACACTGATGTCGGCCATCTTGAGAATGCTCCGAAGAGTGCTCTTCCTTTAATACCTCCAGGTAACCTTTAACGGCATCGCGCGCCATTCGTTGAGCTTCCTCGAAGGTATCGCCCTGGGTCACGCATCCAGGTAAAGCCGGAATATAAACGACGTATCCTCCTTCATCGGCTGATTTTTCTGCGTTCCTAAATAATGTAAAGCTTGACCCCATGTTTTCCAACAATGTATGCAATGTATGACCGCAGGTTTTACGATTGACATCTATGTCTCGGATATGAGACACTACTTATGAAACAGGCGATTTTTCATGTCAAAGCAAGAGAGGTGATAAAGACCTTTCCGGATGATGTGCGCAAGGAGGTCGGAAAGGCGATCCTTGAGTTGCAAAAAGGGTACAATCTGTCGATGCCGCTTTCAAAACCGGTGCCCGCTGTTGCACTGGGCGTAGAAGAATTAAGGATCAAAGATGCTTCCGGAATCTATAGAACTTTTTATTACAAGAAATCGTCGAGAGGAATTCTGATATTCCATGCTTTTGTGAAAAAGACGCAAAAAATACCCGATCATGATATTGGCCTTGCGAGAAAACGACTAAAGGAGATGCTCCATGAAGAAACATAAAGCCATCATTGCAAGAAATGCCGCTGAACTTGCAAAGGTTCTTGGTCTTTCTCCGGCCGACGGTGTCGAAATGGAAATCCGCAGTGATTTAAACGGCAAGATCGTCGAAATTGTCGAAAAAAGCGGTCTTACCCATGCCCATGTCGCCAAATTGGCCGGCACGTCGCGAACGCGCATGACCGCCATTCTGAATCGAAATACTCATCAAGTTTCAACAGACTTGCTGTTGAGAATTCTCGCCAGCCTGGGGATTCGGCCAAAAATCAGTTTTTCCAAAGCCGCATAGGGACCATTCAAAAAAATAAACCGTTCCCGGATAGGATAAAGACCTGGCCCGATTTTCGATTGGCTCAAAAGTGAAAAGTGAATATAAGGTGGACCCCATTGTCTAGACAGTTTTTTCTTGTTGTTTGATTAAGGGAAAGAGATGGGACCCACCAAGGTCCCAATCTCTTCCCCCGTCCTTTTCTTTCTTTCTTTTTTTGCTTCTTTTTTTCTTTCTTTAAAATTTCCGTTTTTCAATTTTGACGCTCCTCCAAAGACGCTCCACAAAGCGGTCAAGGCGACGGTGACAGCGATGAAAACGACAGCAGTGATGACGGCGGCACGCCGGGCGAACAGGGGGAAGGGACAAACGACGGAGAAGACAACGACACCGCAGGCGGGGTCATCGTTGTCGAGGACTACGAGCGAGTCCACGGTGCGGCGTTCCTCGGTACCTGGCAGGCGATGGATTACGATTACGACTATTACGATGTCGGCGACCCGTGCGAGTATAATTTTCCCGCCACCATCCGCGGCTATTCGCATGGCGACGTGATTGACTTCGAGACGCAAGGGGACGGTTTGGCCTTTACAGCGGATATCTATCCCGACGAGACATTCGACTTCGACGTCCGCTTCCAGAACTCGGTCGGTCAGCCAACCATCCGGGTTACGTGCACCTGCGATATCGAAAAAGGCTACGGGGACTATTACCCGGACGAGATCCACTGCGGGTGCGAAAGCACCGAGAGCGACGGCCTTTGCCTGCAATATTGGAAGAAATTATGAAATAGAGAGAGAATTTTTCTTGCTTACGGAATGACTTGGCATAGTGTACAAAATCATGGCGTCTTCATTGATAAAGCGCCTCTTGATCAGCCTCCTCACGCTTTTCAGCGTTCTGATTCTCACCTTCCTTCTTCTTCATCTGATTCCCGGAGGGCCGTTTGATCAGGAGCGGGAGTTCCCCCCGGAGATCAAACAAAATCTCTATCAAAAATATGGACTGACACAGAGGGGCGATCAAAATTTCTGGATCTGGTTTGCAGGCGACCTGAAAGCCTATCTTTCATATCTTAAAAAAGGGGAACTGGGCCCTTCGCTTAAATTCCGCGACCGGGATGTTGTGGAGATTATCGCCAAGGCGGTTGTCCCCTCGATGGAACTGGCGGCAGGGGCCTTAAGCCTCGCCCTTGTTTTTGGCGTATTGGCCGGACTTAAGGCCGCCGCTCGGCCGGAGGGTTTGATTGACCGGTTTTTAAAGCTTGCCGGTCCGGTGGTTTTGTCCCTCCCCAGTTTTGTCAAAGCGGTCTTGCTGATCATGATTTTTTCCTTCTGGCTGAAGTGTCTCCCCCCGGCGCTCTGGGAAGGGATTCGCTCCTCCCTTCTGCCCGTTCTGACGCTGGCGCTGGTGCCGCTGGCCTACTTTGCCCAGCTCACCCGCGCCGGCGTTTTGTCGCAACTCCGGCAGGATTACGTGAAAACCGCTCGCGCCAAAGGGGTGCCGGAGGCCGCCATTTTGCTCAAACACGCGCTCAAGAACGCCGCCACGCCGATACTGACGGTGATGGGTCCGATGACAGCCGCGCTGATTACCGGTTCGTTTGTCGTCGAAACCATCTTTTCCATCCCCGGTCTGGGGCGCCATTTTGTGACGGCGGTGATCGACCGCGACTATTTTCTGGTGATGGGGATCACGCTGTTCTACGCGTCGATCCTTATTTTTTTAAACTGGATGGTCGATGTGGGGTATCTCTGGCTCGATCCGAGGATGAGAAAAAGCAGGGGCTAGGGCTTAGGGTTTAGGGCTTAGGGTAAAAGCAGTTACAAACAAACAATAAATGCTTCGTCACAAATTTGTCTCTATATGCTCCCTTTTTCTCCTCCTTCTCTTCCTCTGCGCCCTTTTTCCAAAAATCCTGACGCCGCACGGCTTCGACCGGCAATTTCCACAGTTCCTTCTGATGACACCGACGCATGAGTTCTGGTTCGGGACCGACGAGCTGGGGCGTGATCTTTTGGCAAGAGTGCTTTATGGCGCCCGGATTTCGCTGGCCTGCGCCCTGCTGGCGACGACCATCTCCGCCCTTTTTGGAATTTTTTATGGGAGCCTTTCCGGTTTTGTCGGCGGAAAAATGGACCAGATTCTCATGCGCATTCTGGACGTTCTTTATTCGATTCCCGATCTCCTTTTTTATATCCTGCTGGGACTTTTTTTGGGCCGGAATTTCTGGGGCCTCCTCATCACCCTCTCGTCTTTGGGATGGGTGAGTGTGGCGCGGATTGTCCGGGGGGAGATTCTGAAATACAAGGAACTGCCGTTTGTCGAATCGGCGCAGGCCCTGGGTCTGCCAAGATGGAGAATTCTTCTTCGACACCTGATTCCTCAAACACGCGACCCGATTGTCGTCACCCTTCTGTTTAAAATCCCGGCGGTCATATTGGCGGAATCGACCCTTTCGTTCATCGGCCTCGGTTTGGCTCCGCCCTATTCCAGCTGGGGGACGCTCGCCTCTGAGGGGTATCAGGCCCTCGGGTTTTACCCCCATTTGATTCTTTTCCCGTCGTTGTTTATCTTTCTGACGATCTTTTCGTTTCAGACAATCGGAAACGGGCTGGCGGGAAAAATGGATTCCCATTGAATTTCGGGAGATATGACGGTATGTTATAAAAGTGAAAAATGCTTCGAAAAGACTGCCTAAGGCTTTTTATCCTTATTTTTGGGACATCGATCCAAAAAAAATGGATGTGGTCGCCGGCAAACGATATGTCATCGAGCGTCTGTTGGAGTTCGGCGACGAAGAGGCGTTGCATTGGATGTTTGAAAAATACGACCGGAAGACGATCCGGCAGGTGGCCGTCACCGCCCGCGGCTTAAGCAAATTATCCGGGAATTTCTGGGCGCTCTATTTCGGCATCCCTGAAGAAAGGGTGAAATGTTTGAACAAGCCGTTACTCCTGCCTCACTCGCCATTTTAAAAGAGATTGGTCGGGAGCCCTGTTTTACACGGTTTTATCTCGCAGGCGGCACCGCTCTGGCCCTACAAATCGGTCATCGACTATCTGTCGATCTCGATTTTTTCACGCGGGAAACGTTCAAATATCGCCGTGTAATCGATACCCTCCAAAAAATGGGCGACTTCCGGGCGACACATGAAAGAGAACATACTGTTGTCGGTTTTCTTAATCAGGTGATGGTCAGTTTTTTTCAATACAACTACCCCATGCTGGAAACTCCATTGTCATTCCACGACGTGTCCCTGGCGGGTCTTAAAGATATCGCGGCCATGAAAATCGAGGCGATATCGGGAAGAGGGGTCAAAAGAGACTTTGTCGATCTCTATTTCCTCGGCCTTGCGGGTTTGAGCCTTCAGGACGCGATTGCCGGTTTTCAGAAAAAATATGAATCCTTTAATGCGAATCGGGTGCATCTGCTCAAGGCGCTGACCTATTTTGCCGACGCCGAAAAGAATGAAATGCCGAAAATGTTCAAAAAGGTTTCATGGCAAAAAGTAAAAGATTATTTTATCCGCGAGACAAAACGGCTGATTATCTGAAACGGTGGATATTCAATCCAACCTCATCCAAGTCCTCCGCCAAGCCGCCGAGGCGGCTGTCGCCGCCCGGTTCGTTCCGCCCGCCTCCTCGTCCTCGTTTTCGCGGGGGCGCGCGTATTCTCTTCCTTTGTCCGGTAAAAATCGTGCTTGCAATGCGGGAACAAATCCTACATATATGCACGATATGAACACTACAGCAAGAACTACGGCTGAGGTCGCTACGAGTGTCGGAGTGTCAAAAGACACGATTCTTCGCTGGATGAAACAGGGATCCATCAGAGAGCCGAAGCGCGATAAACACGGTTGGCGAGTGTTTACGGCCTCAGAAACCTCGGCAATTCGTGACTATGCACAGAGCCACGAGACGACGGAAAAACCGGTTAGAAAACCCGCCTCAACATACGAGGCTACTCTGGCGGCGCCCGCTATGCCTGCACAGTCTGATGACCTGGATCACGTTTCATTTAATGTTCATGTGCTGAGCGGAATCTATCGCCGCGCCCATGATCTGATGAGAAATGTTGACGGGCTCCAGCCTCAAGAGGCATTCGATGAACTACTCAAGTACATTTCACTGAAGGAAACGCTTGAAAAACATGGTTTGAATCCGTCAAGTCCGTTCACGCTAATGGGAAGTGATGGGCTTTCAAGCGTGCAGGCAGAGCAAGCCGACACATTGCGCAAGGTATTTGCCGACCACTTTCAGGAAATGGGACAGGGCGCCACTGACTTGTGGAAGGATGCTCGATTCCGGCTTTCGGACAAGTGTCTCATCGCATTGCACGATCTCTTTCAGCCTCTCCAATTCAGTAGCATTCCCTTCGACCTTCGGAGTGCGGCCCTTCGTGAATTTCTTGCGGCACACACAAGGAAAGCATTGGGAATATTTCTCACACCGGATGAAGTGGCCAGGATGATGGTTGATTTTGTGTCTCCGCGTCCTGGCGATAAGGTCTGCGATCCCGCGTGTGGAACCGCCACTTTCCTAATTGAGGTGTTGAAGCATTGGCAGAGGCAAAAAGGCACGGCATACGACGCGAAGAAAGCCGACTTCACTGTCTTTGGCATCGACAAGAACCCTCGAATGCTCCTGCTGGCCGAACTGAACCTGCACCACACGCGCCGGTGTGTCTTCCGCTCGCAACTGGCCGATTCGCTGGCAAGGGGCACAATAAAACAGAACACGTGCGACGCGATATTCACCAATCCCCCTTTCGGCGTGAACATAGATGACAGGGGCCTCGACATGTCGGTTTATGAATCGGCACGGATGCTTGCTTCTGGGGGGGCAAGGAGGGTGCCAAGTGAAGTGTTATTCTTGGAGTTGTGCTTGCGTAGTCTTTCACCGGGAGGAACGTTGGCCATAGTTCTGCCTCGAAGCGTGGTAACAAATGGCTCCCTTGATGTGGCGCGTCGCGCCTTTGATCAATACGGTTATGTCCAGGCGATTGTGTCTCTGCCTTCAGAGACATTTCAGGCCACCGGAACACAAACGACAACAGTTGTTCTTTTTGCCCGAAAGTATGCCGGGAGCGAAGACCGAAAGGCAAATGTTCGTATCTGTGTGTCAAACGTGTCGAATGTCGGCTATGACAGCACTGGACGCAGGCGAGACGGCAGTCAGTTGAATGATCTGGCAAAACATCTCGCGGAGAGCATCTCCAGTCAGAAGGATGTGGCAACATGCTCGCTGACCGTTGCGGTGCCAAAGACAGAAACCTTTTCGCGGCTACCTGAATTGTTGGCGAAACGCATCGCAAGAAACAAGACGGTGTGCCTCAGCGAAATATTGAAAACCGTTACTTGTGGGCGCACGCCTCCCCGAGCCAGTTACACCCCTGAGGGGTTGTTTGTCGTGAAAGTCGGCAACTTAACGGGCAACGGGATCGATTGGAGTCCCAGAGACCGGAACTTCGTTGATCCGGGTGTGTATCGGGTGAACAACAGCGGCGAACGGTATCTCCGAACAGGAGACATTCTCCTGACTGCCGCCGCGCACTCGCCCGTCTACATTGCCAAGAAAGTCGACATCGTGACGGCCATCCCGCCAGAAGTAGGAAGCAAGGCATCGTTCGTCGGCGAGGTAATGCTTCTGAGACCGGATGAGGAGAAAGTTGATCCATTCGTTCTCTTGGCGTACTTGCGACTACCCTCCGTCATGAAAGAGATCCAAGCGATGATTCGGGGACAGACGGCGCACCTATACCCTGACGATGTTTTGAACCTGACCGTTGACGAGCGGGTTGTCAAACCGGATAAAACCTTGAAGGAACTGGCAGATCTTGCGCGACGGGAAGCAGAGAAATTTGCCGAACTGAACAGGATCATGTTCAGGCAGACGATACTCGCGGCTGAGTTAGACAACGATTGAGCGTCTGGCGTTTTCGATATTCTGGCGCAGGGGCTGGGGCAGTGCGCTTGTATGTTCCTTGATATGGGGCCAATACAGTGCATACGCGAGTGCGTCCGCAACTCGTGCTTGGGGCAGGCACCTGTGTGTAATGTGCGTCTGCAATTCGGCTAGAATCTCGCGTTTGCTCCCGGCGTTAGAGATTTTCGCCTTGAGCAGTCGAGCCACCGCCTTGCACTTATCAGCGGTCAGGTTCTGTGATTGGGAATACTCGGGCAATGGTTTCAGGGGATGGCTCACGGCCTTGTCGCGGCTTGGGAAAACCTCGGTGGTGATGGTGTTGTCCGCGCTGATCAAAGAACGATAGATCAGAAGCGGCTTCATCAAGTCGAACTTCAGTTGAAAAGGCCAAAGGTTGAATGGGGCTTTCGACTTGGAAGCCTTGCGAATATTGAAGTAGTAGTCAACAAGACAGTAGGCGAAGCCAGGATTCAGGGAATCAACTCTCCAGATCGAGGCGCGTATTGTTGTGGGTTTCGCCAAGTCCGTGAAGTCAAAGAGGACGAGGTAGTATGAAGCGGGGTCGAGAATGTGCGCAAACTCATCATCGTGCCTGATGCCAATCAGCCACTTGGAATCGTCCTTCCGCTCAATGTTTCCAGAGGAACATTCCGGACATGCTGTCTCAAGGCTGGAAACCGCACCTCCGCAATCGCCACATTTCCCGAGCTGGTCAACACGGTAACATGTTTTGATTTCAGCATACCGGCTGTTTGGCAAAACCAGGTCTTTTCCCCGCGCCCCCGAACGTCCGCCGGGGAATCCAGTGGCGACGCTGACAAGGTGTTGTCCGACGTAACCCATACGAGCTTGGGCAGTTTGCCGGGTGAGAGACGCCCACTTGTTGACCTTTTGTTTAAGGTCAATATAGAGTTCATGAATGAGGCGTTCTGACGCCTCAACAGTACCAAGTGCATATGCCTTGTCGGCCCTGCCGGTAGCCATACGAATCTTGTAGCACCCTGGTTTCGGCAAGGCAATTCTGATCTGAGTTCATGAGCGATATCCGGAAAAATATCACCGATGTGCTCAAACAGGCCGTTACGGCGGCAAAACGCTCCAGGCGGGACCCGAATAAAATTCGTTTGGTCGCCGTCTCCAAGGCCAAACCGGCGGAAATGATCGGTGAGGCACATCAGGCCGGGCAAAAAACCTTCGGCGAGAATTATGTCCAGGAATTTTTGGAAAAATACCGGGCGCTTCTCCCTTTGCAGATTCCATGGCACTTCGTGGGACACATCCAGCGGCGCAAGGTAAAAGAGATAGTCGGAAAGGCAATCCTCATTCATTCACTCGACTCGTTTCCGCTGGCGCATGAAATTGAAAAGCGGGCGGCGGAAAAAAATCTGGTCCAAAAATGTCTTTTGGAGATAAACATTGGGGGCGAGGAGTCCAAAACGGGCGTCGCCCCGGACGAGGCGGCGCCGCTTTTGAAAGACCTGTCTGGCCTCGATCATCTCCTGGTCACCGGACTGATGGCCCTCCCTCCCCTCTTTGACGATCCCGAAAAATCACGCCCCTTTTTTATCGAACTAAGGAAGCTCCGGGATGAAATCAACGCAAAAAAGGTCTATAAAAGCGAACTCACCGAACTCTCCATGGGAATGAGCCACGATTTTGAAGTTGCCATTGAGGAAGGGGCAACTTATATCCGTGTGGGAACGGCTATTTTTGGAGAACGAGAGAAATGAAATTGGCAATATTAGGCACCGGAAACATGGCGGAGGCGCTTATCGCGGGAGTGTTGGCCAAAAAACTCCTCCGTCCCGGCCGGATTATCGGCTTCGATGTCAACACCAAACGCCTTCAATTAATCCGACGAAAATACCGGATTCAAACCTCCTCGTCGGCTGTTGAGGCGATCCGCCGCGCCGATATGATCCTTCTCTCAGTCAAACCTCAGCAGATGAAGGAACTATTGGGCCAGATAAGACCCAAATTGTCGCGACGTCACCTGATCCTTTCGATTGCCGCCGGGCTGGATATCCGTTTTTTTGAAAAGGGCCTCGGGAGACAATGCAAAATAATCCGATCGATGCCCAACACGCCGGCGACAGTCGGCATGGGAGCCACCGCCTATTTCGCCAACCGGAATTGCCACGCGGCTGACCGCAAGATAACGCAAAAAATTTTCGGCGCCGCGGGGATTGCCTTCGAGGTCAAAAGCGAAAAGGCGCTCGACGCCGTCACCGGCCTCTCCGGAAGCGGCCCCGCCTTTGTTTGCCGATTTGCGGATGCCCTCATCCAGGGCGGCAAAAAAGCGGGGCTTTCGGAGGACCTTGCCCGCGCCTTGACGGTGCAGACATTGGCCGGCTCCGCCGCCCTTCTTAAACAGAGCGGCGAAAACCCGGCCTCTCTGATTCAAAAAGTCGCTTCAAAGGGAGGCACCACCGAGGCGGGATTAAAAGTGTTGAAGCGGAAAAAATTTGGAAGTATTGTGCAACAATGCGTTGTCGCGGCGACGCGACGCGCCCGAAAGCTACGAAATTTTTAATATGTCATTCCTCGGCCTCATCTTCATCGCCCTGTCCAAGGTGATAAGCCTCATCGTCGGCATCTACACCTTTCTTGTCGCCGGCGCCGTGATTGTTTCGTGGGTCCGCCCCGACCCCTATAACCCGATCGTCAATTTTCTCTATCAGGCCACCGAACCGGTCTTCTCGCGCGTCCGCCGCTTTCTCCCCTCCTTTCTCTATAAAACCGGCATCGACTGGACACCGATGGTGGTCATCATTGTTCTCATCTTTCTGGAAACAGTCATCTCCGGCGCATTAAGCGACATCGGTTTGAAGCTCCGCTATCGCAATGTCATCCCTTAATTACCTTGAATTTTTGTTACTCCCCTCATAGAATCGTGGCGTGGTAGTAGAACGTATCGATAAGACCGACCGATTCGAATACTGGAAAGTCCAGTCATTCACCGAAACCCAAAAGGATCGTCAGTCGGGGCACGACGCAAGCAAGGACGCCTTTCAGGCCTTTGGCGAAAAAACCGACTGGGAGCTCCTCTTCGACAAGAGCCGTCTTTGGAAGAGGGGGATTCAGGTCGCAAGGGATGAAATCGGCGCGATTGTTTTTCGCAAAATCAATCTGAAGACCGATCCCTCGCTTTTGCGCGTGGACGTGGAGCTCAAAGGGGGCGGGAACATCAGCCCCGCCTTCGTCTCCATTTCTCGGGCGACCGGCCTGAAAATAAAAAATCTTCAGCCGGGCGACCGGATTCCCGAAGAGCAGGTCTTGCACAACGATATTCTCTATATCACCGTTCCCGCCAATCCGGAACTTTTCCGCGAGGAAGAAAAAAAAATCGCCGGAGAATCGAAAAAAACATCCGTCCCGGCGGAAGAGGCAACCGTCAAAAAAAATGTGACGCCCGATCCTTTGCGCCCTGAAATGCTCCTTGTGTACGGGGTGGCGGTTCTGATGATCCTTCTTATTATCGGAGGTTACCTGCTGATTCGTTAGAGTTTCTCTACCAAATGTCTTCATTCGAACCAAAACCGTTTGGAAAATATTTTTTGACCGACAAGCTGGCCGTGGGCGGAATGGCCGAGATCTACAAGGCCAAAACCTTCGGCGTCGACGGCTTTGAAAAACAGCTGGCCATCAAGAAAATCCTCCCCCACTACTCCGCCGACAAGGAGTTCATCTCCATGTTGACCGACGAGGCCAAGCTGGCGGTCCGCCTTTCGCACACCAACATCGTCCAGATCTACGACTTGGGAAAAATGGGGGACGACTACTACATCTCGATGGAATACATCGACGGCTTCAACCTGCGCGAACTGATGAACCGCGGCAAGGAACTGAACGAAGAAATCCCCGTCCCGGTCTGCCTTTATATCGCCTCCGAAATATGCAAGGGGCTCGATTACGCCCACAGCCGGCGCGACGAGCACAACCAGCCGCTGGGCATCGTCCACCGCGACATCAGCCCGCAAAACATCCTTATTTCTTTCGAAGGAGAGACAAAAATCGTCGACTTCGGCATCGCCAAGGCGGCCCTCAACATTTCCCACACGACCGCCGGCATCCTGAAGGGCAAAGTCACCTACATGTCCTCGGAACAGGCGCTGGGGAAGCCTGTGGACGCGCGAACCGACATCTTTTCCGCCGGCATCATCCTCTACGAGATGCTCGCCGGAGAGCGGCTTTTTACGGGGGAAACGCAGATCGAGGTGCTTAAGGTCATTCAGACCACCCGCATCACCGAGGCGGCGCTTTCCGAAAAAATTTCCGCCGAAGCCGGCCCCATTGTCGCCAAGGCGCTGGCCTTCAACCCCGCGGAGCGGTATCAGACGGCGGGCGACTTTCAAATTGCGCTGACCCGGGCGCTCTACTCGCAGTATGTCGACTTCTCGCCCAAACAACTGGCCAACCTGATTAAAAAATGGTTCGCCCCCGAGTTGAAGGCAAAACGAAAAAAACTTGGGGAACCGGCACCGCCCGCAGGCGATACCCGGCCGGTCATGCCCGCCGGCATCAAAGAGGAAAGCATCGTCCACCGGGAAATGTCGGAAGGGGGCCGATCCGGCCTGGGGGGGCGACCCGCCCTGGGGGGGCGACCCGCCCTGGGGGGGCGACCCGCCCTGGGGGGCCCGGATGAGGAAATTCTGGCCCCAACGACCAAACCGGAAGACTGGGCCCGGCCGGCCGACCTGAAACATCCCGCGGGTGAACCGGTGATCACCACCAGGGAGCTGATCAAATCGATAAAAAGGAAAAAGCGGATTTGGCCGTATCTTCTGACGGCGCTGGCCGTTGCCGGAGGTCTTGTCTGGTATTTTTTCCCGCGGACGCCCGAACCTGAACCCGAACCCTCCCCTCCGCCGGTTGTCGGCGAAATCGAGGTGACTTCAGAACCTTCGGGGGCCCGCATTATTCTCGACGGCAAGGACACGGGCGAGGAGACCCCATTCACAATCGGCGACTTGGAGCTGGATCAAACCCACCAACTCCGCCTTGAAAAGGAGGGATTCAAACCGTGGGAAAAAGAGGCCGATTTTTCCGGCGAGACTTATCTGTCGGTCTCGGCAACACTGGAAGCGGTCTTGAAGAAACCGGGCGAGGTTGTCTCAACTCCTGTGGAGGCCCCTGCTATCGAGGCAATAAAGCCGGCTCCCATCGACCTCATCGTCAAACCGGAAATCAAAACGGAACCTCGAACGGAACCTCCCGTTCCAACAACAACAAAGACAACAACAACAACAAAGACAACACCAACATCAAAAAAAACACCCACACCAACACCGGCCCTGCCGGCAACACCGACGCTCTCCCCTTCCGGCCGCGAGACGGGCGACACCTTTGGGCCGCTGGCCAGCATCCGGATCGATTCAAGCCCCCGCGGCGCCTCGGTGGTGGTGGATGGACAAAAATCGGGGGTGACCCCCATTGTGGTCCGGAACTTGAGAAAGGATCAGACACATACCATTCTCGTCTCCATGCCGGGGTATAAAAGCTGGACAAAAAGCGTCCAAACAAGCAAGAATTATACGGAGATCATGGCGCCGCTACAAAGATAAACAGGAGGAGTATGGAAGAAAAATTTAAAGACTTTGAGACGAAAACAGAACTGCTTCCCGCCTCGGAGACGCGCGATCTCATTTCGCTCCGCCGATGCCAGCTCGTCGTTATCGAAGGCCCAAGTCTCCACATCAAGTTCGACCTCGGCCGGAAAAAAATCATCCGTGTCGGCAAAAAAAACGAAAACGACATCGTCGTTAACGACAAGACCGTTTCCCGGAATCACATGGAAATCGAGGCCACCTCCGACAGCTATCTTCTGCGCGATCTGAACTCCACCAACGGCACCTTCATCAACGACATGAAGGTGAAGGAGGCCTTTCTCTCCCCCGGCGACATCATCACGGTGGGCAACACCAAAATCAAATTCCAGACATTCGACGAAAAGGTGGAAATCGAACCGTCAAAAAACAATTTCTTCGGCGAGATGGCGGGAAAGAGCCGCAAGATGCGCCAGATTTTCGGGGTGCTGGAAAAAATCTCTCCCAGCCTCGCCACCGTGATCATCGAGGGGGAAACGGGAACGGGGAAGGAACTTGTGGCGCGGGCCATCCACGACAATTCCCTCCGGAAAGACAAGCCGTTTGTCGTGTTCGATTGTTCGGCCATCGCCCCCAATCTCATCGAATCGGAACTCTTCGGCCATGTGAAAGGGTCGTTTACCGGCGCCATCAAGGACCGCAAGGGGGCGTTTGAAGAGGCGGGCGGCGGGACTATCTTTCTGGACGAGATCGGCGAGTTGACGCTCGACCTCCAGCCCAAGCTTCTTCGCGCCCTCGAACAGCGCGAGATCAAGCGGGTCGGCTCCACCCAACCCATCAAGCTGGATGTCCGGGTCATCTGCGCCACCAACCGCAATCTGCGCAAGGAGGTGGACGAATCGCGCTTTCGCGAGGATCTTTACTATCGTCTTTCCGTGGTGAAGATTCAACTGCCTCCGCTTAGGGAACGCCCTGATGACATTCCCCTTCTGGTTGAAAAAATCCTCGCCTCGGCCCGTTACAACAAAAAACCGGACGGCTCCTTTTACGCCGGCCGGGTGGAGGATGACGCGCTCAAGATGCTGGCCCGCTACCAGTGGCCCGGCAACGTCCGCGAACTGAACAACATTCTGGAGCGCGCCGTCTCGTTTTCGGAAAACGGCGTGATCAGCGGCCGGCATCTTCACTCTGTCCTGACCGAGGCGGAAACCGGCGAGGAGACGACCGTGAGAACCTCGGCGATCGACACCGGACTGCCGTTTAAGGAGGCCAAGCAGAAAATCGTCGAATCGTTTGAAAAAGATTATCTCGAAGACCTCTTGAGGCGGAACAATTCCAATGTCTCCAAGGCGGCCCGCGAGGCGAAAATCGACCGGAAACACTTGAGAAATCTTCTCCCGGCTTCACCAATCTCAACGGACTGATGGCCTTCCGCTTTGGCGGCAGTTTTCCCTGGGCCTCCAGCGATTTCAGTTCCTTGTCCCGCGCCAGCGAACGTTTGATGGCCACAACCAGGGAGCGGGCCCGGTTGGAAAAACGGTCTTTTCCCGATTTATCCAGAAGGATCGCCTCGCGGAAATCCTCGGCCGCCCTCCGGTAATTCTTGCGGCGCAGATAGACCTCGCCGCGATTGACCAAGGCATTGATGTTTCCGGGAGAGAGCTTCAGCGCCTCCGAAAACTGATAGGCGGCATCCACATGCCTTTTCAGCCTCTGATAGGCCCCTCCCAGCGCCAGGTGATGGAAATAATTCCGGTGATCGACGAAGGTCAGGACCTCAAAAATCCGGCGCGCCTCGTCATAACGGCCGTGGCGCAATTTCACATGGCCCATCTCGGCCACCTGTTTTACCTTTTTGGGATCGAGCCGGGTCAGCGCCGCAAAGCTTATTTTGCGCGAGGCAAAGGCGTGGAGAAGTTCGGTGATGTATTTCTTCCGCCGGGGGTCCGGGGAAAGGAGCTTGTCTTTGCCCCGTTCGGTCTTGGCGGAGACGCGGAGGGAATCGATGGTTTTTTCTTCTTCGGGCATGGAGAAATTCCCCCTAACCCCCCTTTTGCAAAGGGGGGAAAGAAAACCCCCCTCTTTGAAAAAGAGGGGCTGGGGGAGATTTAAACTTTACGCATTTTGCGCCAGATTCCGGGCAATCGCCATCTGCCCATCCTGTTGGGTCTTCAGCAACTGCGAGAACATCTCAATCAGATTCCCCCAGGCATCTTCGAGATTCTGGATCAGCCCCACATAGAGTTCACGGTACATCGAAATCCCCTCCACCTGTGCCGAGAATTCCTCGGCGGTGATCTCGCCGGATTCGAGGGCCTCCTGAAGGTCGGCCAACTGCTGATCCAGCTCGGCCAACCCTCCCATCAGATAATTCTCGGTCGATTTGATCCCCTCTTCCGTCTCGATCAGATAATCCCACATGCCGGACAGCCCCAGTTCCTCGGCCAGATCGCGCGCCTGCTCGTCGACATAGTCGGTGGAACCGCCGGATTCGCCGGCATCGGCCAATTTTTCCTCGATCAGGGCGGTCACCGTATCGGCAGAGGTTTCTGAATCGCCGTCGGTCAAGGCGGAAAAGGCCATCAAGTCGGGGTTGTCGGCCACCAGATTGGCCATAAATTCATTGATCTCATCCCCCGCCGCCGCATAGAGCGAATCGAAATCGACCTCGCCGACCTCGGCATAAACGCTCTGGACCGTTTCGGGGTAGAGGATCTCCATCAACTGGAGATAGGCCAACTGCCAGTAGGCCTGAAAGGCGGGATCGCTCAAGAGCTCTGGGTCAATGGCATCCCCGTCGAGGGCCGAGGTGTAAATGGCGGGATCTATCCCGTTGGCCTCGCAATATTCCTCGACATACGATTTCAGATCGTCGATCTGCGCGCTTTGGTCGGTTGTATATGTAACTGTTTCGCCCATAACCTTAAAAAATCCCAATGTGCCTGAGTGCCCGGGTGCCCGCGTGCCCGTGTTTACGCGGGCACCCGGGCACTCAGGCACTGTCTTCCTCCAGCCCCTCCCCCCGCCCCTCGTCTTTTAATTTCTTCAGCAGGACCCGCGCCCGTTTCCCCCACGAGTTTTTTTCGTCCGGATCGAGCCGGACGGCCGCCTCAAAATCTTTCCGCGCCTGAATCGTGTTTTGGAGGTGCAGATGGCACTCCCCGCGGTTGGTGAGAGAGGTTACCTCGCTTTCGTTGAGCGAAAGGGCCACATTGTATTCCTCAATCGCCTGTTCGTAGAGCTTCTGCTTCTGATAGACCGCTCCCAGAACGGCGCGGTAATACCAGTTGGCATGGTCGATGACGGAAAGTCCCTTGAAGAGCGATTCGGCCAGTTTGAAATCGCCGATTTTGAACTTGAGGTAGGCCATCCGGGCCAGTTCCTTGAGGAGCGTCTTGGGATATCCCCTGATCTCGGCCCAGGTCATCTCCCCCGCCACGAATTTTTCGAACTTCCGCATGTCCTCCTCTTTTTTTTCGCGGGGAATTTTGGCCAAGTAGGCCTCGACCCGTTTTTTTAATTCGGGGTTGCGGTCGAAAATGCGGGGAATCTTGGGAGGGGGTTCCTTTTTTTCGGGCATAACGCCTCTCACCCAAATAAAAACGGGCAATTTGAGAATATCATTTCCGTTTTCATGTGACAACAACATGATGAACCCCGCCGCTTTTATCCAATATTCCGAATAATCGACTGCGTGGTCCTGCTGGTCTGTTCGGAGAGGTTGGAGGCCAGCTCGACCATCTCGTCTAACACATCCTGTGCGTTCTGGATGAACTCGCTCATGGTCGAAATGACGGTGCTGACCACGTTCAACTGCTGGGAAAGGGCCTGCGAGTCATATTGCGCGCTTAAATCTTCGGGATCGAGGCCCTGGATGTCATCGAGGATATCTTCCATCTCCTCGCTCCCATCTTCCATCACCTCGACAGCGGCTTCTTGAAGTTCCTGCATCTGCGGCCCCAGACCGTAGGCGGTGTACATAAGAAGGGCCAGGCCGGGGTTTCCCAGGGAGATAAAAAGGCTCATGACCTCGGAGAGGTCCTGACTGGAAAAAAGATTGTAAACATCGTCGGCCGCCTCGTCGGTGTTCTCAATCTCATACTCGCTCAAGAAATCCTCGACATCATCGATGACGCTTGCTTTGAGAGCGCTTTCAGCAACAACGGCGGTCGCGGCGCTTGTCGCTTCTGTCGAACCGGACGAAGTGCGGTGGGACAGAAAATCGGTAATTGCCGGCTCAAGGCTGGTATACAGATCTCCCAGTTGTTCGAGATTGGAAACCACCTCTTCCTCCCAAAGCCAGAGATAGTCATCCGGGCCGGAAATATAAGCCTCCGGAGACATCATCACCGGCGTCAGCTGGCCGGTGCCGGAAACGTAGGCGGTAATCAGGTCTTCGATGGTGCCGGCGCTGGTATCCCCCGCCTCAATCGCCGTGGCAATGGCATCATAATCAATGGCGCCTTCATCGGTGGTATAAAAGGCGTATATCGCGCTGACCTCTTCGTTGGTGGTATAAGTGGTGATATCGGTGGCCATTTTTATCCTCTCCCTTTAAGTACAAATGTTACCCTACCCCTGTCTATTAAGCAATCACCATGCCAAGTAACCTCATTGTCACAATAAATTAATATGAATTATTTCAAATAGATAGGACTATTATAGGGCTTGGGTGGAAGGCATTGAGGTATTGCAACCCCTTATTCTCATTAGGCTAAATGGGACTAAAGACCCCAATTTGGGTAAATGCCATTTTTTGTTCACAAAAACCACGCAACAAATCCGCTTTAACGCCGGCGTGGCCTATCTGCTCTATGGCGGCGGAATGTGAGTCAAGTTTTTCGCCAGACAAATATTGACTTTTGTCGGACAAAAAGATACTCTGCCTGATAGAGGGCATTTGTTATGCATACCCATCCTGAAGAAGAAGTCAAAGTGTCGGCCCGAATGCCGCGGAGTCTCTTAAACCGCCTGACACGGCTGAATCACCGAAAAAAAACATCCGAGGTGCTTCGGGATTTGATTGAAAAAGAGGTGTTGCGCCAAAAGGTTCTCAAGGCCCACATGAAACTCTACGGCCGGTTTAAACCCGAGTATTTTGATGAAAGCCTTCTTTGACACCGGCGTTTACGTCAACGCCTTCTTCAAAAAAACCCTTCCGCGCGACGAGTTTGAAAAGTTTTTTGCCCTTTACGATGTCTTCTTGTGCCCCATCGTCAGGCATGAGCTTTTGCTGGGCACCGTCCACCAAAAAACCCGAAGAGAATTGGAGCGTTTTTTTGGCCAATGCCCGCTCCTGAACGCCCCCTCGGAAAAAACCTGGGATCAGGCAACCGACATCATGAAACGGCTTGGATGGAGGGAAAACCGCCAACAAAACGATGTCCTTATCGCCCTCACCGCCCATGAAGAGTCAGCCACCTTAATCACCTGTGACGGCCATTTTTCAATGATCAACAAACACCTTGATTTCGACTTGGTGCTACTTGAAGAAAAACCGCGCTCCTGATTGCCCCCGAAGGGGCCCCTTTGGGGCTACCGCCCAAAGATTGCCGAGAGTTGGTAGACCGACTTTACCATCCCTTCCATGATCTTTTCCATCTGGGTCACCAAAATGAGCACGGAGACATAGAGCATCACCGGCGCGATGTAGCCTTTCACCGCGAAGCCGAGTTCAAAGACATTGATCTGCGGGGCCATCTTGTTGGCGATCCCCAAAACCAGATCGACCAGCAAAACGGCGATAATCACCGGCGCGGCCAACTGCATGGCGATGATCAGCACATCGCCGGAGAGTCGGACAATCAGTTCAAGAAAGGGGGAAAAACCGGGGGCGAGGGCGGGAAAGTCAAGAAGGGGAACCGTTTCGAAGCTCGAAAAAACCGCCTTCAGAAACAAGCGGTGGCCGCCGATGGCCAGAAAAAAAGCCACAGCGAGCCAGAAATTGTAAAGGCCGAAAATCGAGACCTGCCCCAGTTGAGGCAGGAAAATTTCGGCGTTGCCCCCTCCTCTCTGATGATCCACCACCCTCCCCGCCGCCTCGAGGGCGTAGAAAACCATGGTGGTCACCAGCCCCAGCGAAAAGCCGAAAAAAATCTCCTTGAAAAAAAGGGCGATGATCAGCCCCTTGTTTTCGGGGAGCTGGTCGATCAGCGGCGGCACCAGGAGCGGATAAAGAAACAGGGTCAGGGTAAGACTTAAGACAATTCGGGCACGCCCCGGAATGGCGCGCCCTCCCAAAAAGGGGGTCAGCTGGAACATCACGAACAGGCGGGTGAAAATAAGGCCGGCGATGATCAGCGCTGAATAGAGGTCAATGCGGATTCCGAGCTGTTCGGCGAATTGCGTCATAAGGGGTCAAAGGTCAAATCCCCCCTTCCCCCCCTTTGTCAAAGGGGGGAGTGGGGGGATTTTTTAACTTTTGACTTCCGACTTTTGACTATCGAATAAAGTCCGGAAAAGTCTCAAGCAACGTCTTCGTAAAGGTCACCAGCTCCGCCATCCCCAGCGGGCCGAAGAGGGCCAGCACAATCACCACCCCGACCATCTTGGGGACAAAGGTCAGCGTCTGCTCCTGAATCTGGGTGGTGGCCTGAATGAGGCTGACAAAAAGGCCGACGACCATCGCGGTCAAAACCGGCGGCGCGGCAAGGATGAGAACCAGAAAGAGGGCCTGTTTGCCCACGGCTATGGCGTAGGATTCCATAATACTTGGGGCCCTTTCGGCCCGTTTGTGGCTACTCGCATCATGGATTTCGGGCCTCAAATGGCCCCAAACCCCGCGCAAATCACCGGCAAAGCCGGATGATTTGCTTCATTAAACATACCCCAAAATCAGCCCCTTCGTGATCAAATACCACCCATCCACCAGAACAAACAAAAGCAGTTTGAACGGCAGAGACACCGTCACCGGCGAGACCATGAACATCCCCATCGCCAAAAGGATATTGGACACCACCATGTCGATCACCAGAAACGGAAGAAAGAGAATAAAGCCGATCTGAAAGGCCTCGGACAACTCCGTGATGATAAAGGCGGGGATGATGACAATAAAATCCTTTTCCTCCATTTTTACATCCTCCCGCTTGCCGCGCAACTGCTTGGCCATGCCGAAGAAAAGATTCCGGTCTTTGGGGGAAGAATGTTTCATCAAAAAAGCCCGCAGAGGTTCTTTGCCGACATCCATCGCCTTCTTCAATACATCGACCGAGGCGGTGGAAAGAAGGGGCTGGTTGGTATCGGCGCCGCGGATGACCCCTTCGGCAGAGCGATAAACATCGGTGCCGACGGGAATCATGATGTAGACGGTAAGGATGAGCGCCAGACCGGTGACAATTTGATTGGGAGGGATCTGCTGGGTTCCCAGGGCCGAACGGACCAGCCCCAGCACCACCGAAATCTTCACAAACGAGCTGGTCATCATCAACAGAAACGGCGCCAGCGAGAGGATCACCAGCACCATCATGAGGACAATCGGCTTGGCCACCGGCTGGGCCTCTACCGCGGGAGATATTTGCGCCAGCAAAGGCATGGAAATGATGTTCAACGTGACCATTGAATCAAAAATTCCAAATGACAAATTTCAAAGTTCAAAGGAATGTCAAAAACACAAACAACAAATTTGACATTGTTTTTTGCATTTTCCTTTGACATTTGAACTTTGACATTTGACATTTACTTTGTTTCCTTCAAATCACTCTCCTCCAAATCCATCAACTTGTTCACGCTATGATCCGAAGTTCCAATCAAGGCCTGTTTGTTTCCAACCCGGACAATATAAAGCCCTTTCCGCGGCTCCAGACCGAACCGTTCGAGAATCTTGATGCGCGAGCCGCCGGAACGGACCGTTCCGTAAAAACGGGGGAGGACGTAGCGAAGAAGCAAAAAGGCAAGCCCGATGACCACCGCCATGGCCGCGATGGTTTTGACAAAAAGCCAGCCGAAAGAGATGCCTGTATCCATTCCAATTTACCCCACCAGTTGTTTGATCTGGATCCCCAGTTTGCCGTCCACCAGCACCAGTTCGCCCCTGGCCATCAATTTTCCGTTGGCCACCAGATCGATCGCCTCCTGCGGCAGTTTTTTAAGCTCGAGGATCTCCCCCTGTTTCAAGGCGACAACATCCTTGAGTGTCATGGTCCGCTTCCCCAAAACCGCCACCACCTGCACCGGCATTTCATCGCTTAAATGGGCCGCCCCTTTTTGAAATTGCTCGGTGGATTGCACCGGAGCCGGTGATACTGCCGGATGTGCCGGAGGGGGAGCTGGAGGAGAGGTGCGCGGCCTGGGAGGCATGGGAGAAACCGCCTTGCCGGCAGAAGGCATCGGGGCCGACGGGACTTGCGCCTTTGGAGCGGCCGTTTGAGAAGGCCTTGGGGGAACCGGTCTGGTTGATACAGCCGGCGCCTCCTTGGGCTCTAACCCCAGCTCCTTGAGCAATTCGTCATCCAGTGAACTGTCTATTTTTTCAGCCACCTTGTTCCTTTAATTCATGATCACCCGTTCGAGTTTTACCTTGAGCGCGTCGGCGGATTGGGTTTTATCCCCTTCCACGACCCGCGCCTCGATCCACCCGCCATTCCCATCGCCCGCCTTGAGCCGGAGAGAACCACCGATCCGGTTTTCCTCGAGCGACGAATACGATTCGTCAAACAGGACAATGTCACCACGGTCGATCTGCTTCAATTCCGCTACCGTCAGGGTCACCTTGCCCACCTCCCCCCAAAGAACGGTGCGGAAATGATCGAAAACCGAAAACCGATCCCCCTCAAAATTCGGAACTTCCGTGAGCAGGCGATCCATGAAAGGGGACGGATTCGCGGCCATCGACAGGAGAACCGGATGGGGGAGGGCAAGACGGATGTATCCTTCCACCCCCGTAAGCCCGGCCCGAAACGTCAAAAGGACCATCGGCCGATTTTCCTCGCTTAAGGCCTTCAGCGCCTGCGTCTGGACGGCAATCTTGTCGAACCGGAATTTGAAAGGGGCCTGCTTCATGAGGTCGGCCAGCTCTTTTAAAATTTTGACGCAAAAAAACTGGAGGACTCCTTCTTCAAGCCTTGTCGGCGAACGGCTCAAACGGGGCACCGCCCCTTCTCCTCCAAGTATTTTGTCGATGAGGGCGAAAGAAAAATCCGAATCGAGTTCGATCATAACTTTTTCCGGAAGGGGAGTCAAGGAAACCGCCAGACAGACAAACCGGTCCGCGAGGCCGGCGATAAACTTTCCGTAGTCGGCCTCGAAGACCGATTCGAAACGGAGATGAAAACCCTCCCCCAGATAGCGCTTGAGGACGTGGACGAGCCTTTCCACAAAGGGAGGGGCCAGGCCGGGCGCCGGGAAATATCGTGCGATCCACGAAAAAATCTCCGCCTCTTTCGCGGAGCACTTTTTTAGTTTATCGAATGGAAACTGTTGAACAGTAGGCATGATTTTTTTACGCGATATCAACCCTCAAAATGGAAATTTTTTTCTCCTTGAGCCGCGCGTAAATCCGGGGCCGGTTGACAAGAAAAGTCTTTCGCACATCGGCGTTGGGGCAGATAAACGTAATCACCACCCCGCCGGCGGTGTTGGTTGCCTTGAGTTTCAGCCCGGAAAAATAATCGTCGGAGAGATGGATTTCCATCTCCTCTTCCTTGCGCTCGTTCAAACCGACAAAAACCGCCTCCACCATTTCGTCGAGATTCTTTTGGGTGAACGGGCGAGGTTGCGCCCCGCGCCCGCCGGTAGCGCCGGCGCCGCCGATCCCCGAAACCCCAAACGAGACGGCCGAGGCCTTCGCCCCGGCGACGGAAGCCCCCTTGAAAGGGACCGGCTCTTTTCCCGAAAAACCCCGATCCGATTTGCCGCTCCCTCCACCGCCGGAAAAGGAGCCTCTGCCGCCTCCGGCTTCGCCACCGGCGGATTGACCATATCCACTTCCTCCACCCCCGGCGGACCCGCCGCCACCTCCCTTTCCCGAATCGGCGCCGCCCCCCTGTTGGCGCGATTCCTTGGCTGACACGCGCGAATGACCCTCGTCCGATACCGATTTAAAACGGGACGACTCCCCTTTTTCCTCCTTTAATCTGTCCTTTTTCGAATCATCCTTCTTGTCCGCCTCGCGCCGCGACTCCCCCTGCGATTCATCCTTGCCGCGAAACACGGCAAGCACCTGATGAAAAAGCTCCTCCCCCTTTTGCGCCTCTCCCTGCTTACTGCTGTCTTTCGAGGCGGAGTCCTTTTGCCGGGCCTCCCTGGCCTTTAACTGGCTCTGCTGGATCCGGGCCTGAAAACTGGAGGCCTCGCGCCGGCGGTCGATCCGGTCGCTGTCCTTTTTCTTTTCGGACCGCTGGATGTCTTCACGGGCCGTATCAATGGGATCGATTGGCATAAAATATCTACACCGCCCTCATTCTATTCATCTGATACACCGTATTTGCCAGCTCATTCATCTGTTTATTCTCCAGCGCCGAGAGGATATGCCGCTCCTTTTTTTGCCACAGCTCCTTGTGTTTCTCCATGATGTTCAACTCCTGTGCGGCGTCCACGTAGTCGCGCCGCGCCCGTTTCAACTTCTCTTCCGCAACCGCGACCGCCTCTTTTTGCTCCTCGATCTCCCGGTCAATCGCCTTTTCGTCCTCCTCCAGCTTCATGATGTAATTGAGATGAAACTGGCTCTCCTTGATCCGCGACTGGCCGCCGGCCACCTTGTCGCGCATGTCGCTTCGGGCCTTTTCGCGTTTTTTCCGGATCTCCTCCTTTTTGTCTTTGAGCCTCTTTAGTTTTTCCTTTTCCTCTTCAAGGGCCTTTATCGCCCGGGCCAGCGCCAGTTGAGCCGCCCGCTTGGCCCGCTCCTTCATCTTCAGCAAAACTTCCAGTCGATACTTCGGTCTCTTCGCCATTATTCAAACAACCCTTTCAGCCCCTCCACCGCCTCTTCAAATGAAACCGCCTCCTGCATCCCCTGCTTTAAAAAATGATTCACCTCGTCGATCTTTTCGATGGCGTAGTCGACCGCCGGATTCGAACCGGCCTCGTAGGCGCCGATCAGGATCAGATCCCGCTCCTTCTCATAGTTGGCTACCACCTCCTTGAGCCGGCCTGCCGCCTCCATATGTTCCGGCTCGACAATGTTGACCATCACGCGGGAAATGGATTCCGAAACATTGATGGCCGGGTAATGCCCCCGGTTGGCCAGGTCGCGGGAGAGAATCACATGTCCGTCAAGAATGGATCGAACCTCGTCGGCCACCGGCTCGTTCATGTCATCCCCTTCCACCAGCACGGTGTAGAAGGCGGTGATTGAGCCTTTGTCGGAATTTCCCGACCGCTCCAGAAGGCGCGGGAGGGTGGAAAAGACCGACGGCGTAAAGCCTTGCCGCGCCGGAGGTTCGCCGACCGCCAGGCCGATCTCGCGGAGCGCCCGGGCAAAGCGGGTGATGGAATCCATCATCAGCAAAACCCTTTTTCCCCGATCGCGAAAATATTCGGCGATCGCGGTGGCCACATAGGCCGCTTTGGCCCGGACCAGCGAGGGCTTGTCGGAGGTGGAGCAGACAATCACCGACCGCTTCAGCCCCTCCTCCCCCAGATCCTGTTCGAGAAAATCGCGCACCTCGCGCCCCCGCTCCCCCACCAGGCAGATGACATTGATCTCCGCCTCGGTGTTGCGGGCGATCATCCCCATCAGCACCGACTTGCCGACGCCGGCGGCCGCGAAAAGACCGAGCCTCTGCCCCTCCCCCGCCGTGAGCATGGCGTCGATCGCCTTGACGCCGACGGAAATCGGACGGGTGACCCGTCTGCGCGCCAGCGGATCTGGGGGGCTTGTGTGCACCGGATAGAATTCTTTGCAGTTCAAAGGCCCTTTTTGCGCCGAATCCATCGGATCGCCGAGGCCGTCGAGGACGCGCCCCAAAAGTTCGGGGCCCACCGGCACCCGCAGACAGTCGCGCGTGGGAACCACGTCGTTTCCCGGCCCGATCCCCTCCAACTCGCCCAGCGGCATCAGCAGAACACTGTTGTCCTTGAAACCAACCACCTCGGCCTTGATCGGTTCGCGCCGGTAAAACGATTCGATGAGGCAAAGTTCGCCGACACGGACATTCGGCACCACCGCCTTCACCACCAGGCCGGTCAGCTCGTTGACCTTCCCCTTGACCTTGTAGGGATTCAGGTTGGCCACCGCCCGGCGGTATTTTTCGAAATCGATGATTTGTGCTGTTTGAACCATAAAAGTGCCCGAGTACCCGAGTGCCTGTGTGCCCGTGTTTACGCGGGCACCCGGGCCCCCGGGCACCTAGGCACCATCTTCAATTCCTAATGCCTTCCGGATCGCCTCCAACTGCGTCTCCAGCTGGGCATCGATCGTCCCGATTTCGGTCTCGATGAGGCACCCCTTGGGGGCCACCTTTTCATCCGCCCGAATTTGAACGGTCCGCGACGTATCCAGGGCCTGCAGTAACTGCGGATGGTGGGCCCGCACCGTTTCCAGATCCCGGCCGTTCACGAGAATGACGATATTTTTTCCGACCGCGGCCTGCAGGGCCTGACGAATCAGATCGACAATCGTTTTTTCATGTTCGCCCAATTCGCGCCCGATGATTTTTTCCGAAATATCGTAGACCAGCCGGATCACCTGCCTCTCGATCCCTTCGAACATCTTTTCTTTGGCGTGTGTCGCTTCGAGAAGCAGTTCGGAGACCTGGGCGAGCCCTTCTTCCCTCCCCTCTTCAAATCCCTCTTTTTTTGCCTTTTCCATCTCCCCGTTGATCCGCTTCAAAAGGGCTTCGGCCTCCCGCCTGATCCTCTGCGCCTCGCCCCTGGCTTCGTCGATGATTTTTTGGGCCTCGGAGACAGCCGCGTAAACATCCCGGGAGATCACGCGGCGCTCACCGGCAGAGGAAAAACCGACGGCGGCACCCTCGTCCCGCGCAACCTGATCTTCCAAGCCCAGCTTTCCTTCAAAATCCTTTCGTTTGACTATTTTGGAAGGCATAAAAATCAATATACCATATTTCGCGCAATCTGGACGATCTCCTTTTGATACGGAAAAACCGTTTTTTCCGAATTGAGCGGGAGATTCTTGTCCACGTGGCGCTTGAGCAAAAGACCGAGCGGCCGGGTCATCTTTTGCTGAATCACAAGGCCGGCCTCGAGATGCGCCGGCAGAAGGGCCTTTGAATAGACAAAAAACCCGGACTCCATGAAAAGGCCTTCGGGGTTTGCGCCCCGCCCCTCCCCTTCCAAGTCGAGTCCCAACAGGTGGCCCTGGGCCTTTTTAAGGCGATCGTCTGAGACCACCTCCCTCTTTTCCAGCCGCAGTTTCAGGAGGGCCGCGTCCCGTTGAGACAGGCGGGAAAGGATCATCTCGACCGTTTTGGGGTTGAGCGTCCCGAAGGCCAGGGCGACCTCACGCAGGCCGACCTCGCGGAAAAGCGACAACAGTTTTTCGGCGGAAAGAAAATGAAGGGTCTCGAACGAAAAATGCTTCAAGCCCCCCGTGGAGGAGGGCATGGGGGCAAAGGAGGCCTCAAAGTTCCGGCGCAAAACCGCCGCCAGTTCGGGATTGAGGGCAAAGGTCTCCGAAAAGGAAGGGAGGTCTTTCACAACATTCTGCGGCAGGCGATCGAGCAGATATTGCACATGCTGGCCCGGCAGATGGCGCAGAATGGCGGCGATTGTCCGGGGGGTTTCGGGAAGGAGGGCTTCCAGAATCCAGTCGGGGTGGATTTCGGGGAGAAAATTCAACTGCGCCGTCGCCATCAGGCGCCGGAGTTCATCGACAATCGCCCTGTTTTTTTCGGCCCCCGTCCGTTCGAGAAGCTGATTGAGAACCGTGGAGACGCTCTCCTGCTCGTGCGGGGGCAAAAAGGGGATATACTCCTTGACTCTCGCGCGATCGGCCATAAGGGCGATCAGCACAAAGGCCCTCTGGCGGTCGTTCAAATAGGTTTGAACCATGAAAGACTTTTATTCAGGTTACCCGACCTGTGTTTGGACAATGGTCTGAATACCACGGGCGACCGAATCGGTGAAGCGGGAAAACGCCTCCGCCATCAGCGTGGTGTTGGCGATGCCCGCCTGCATGGCCAGCAATTGCTGGGGGGAAAGTTTCAGGCCCGGCGTTGTCAGCGTTTCGAGGGCCGAATCGAGGCTCAAGAGATCCTTGTTCATCTCCTTGAAGGTCTGAAAAAACTGGTCGGTCCCCTCGGCATTGGTTGTCCCCATCTCCGGACCCGCCGTTGTCACCTTGATATTCTCGGCGGAGACCGCCGTCATTTCATTCGGGGCGCTCCCGGCATAGGTTTCGCGCATCTTCTCGATGAGTTTGTCGGTCATCGTCTGGTCGAGGGTCTGCTTGAACGAGGTCTCCGGGGCTCCCACTTTTCCCTGGGAAGCGCCTTTGATCTTCTCGGTCGCCACGCGGTTTAATTTGCCGATGATCGGATCCATGATTTATTCCTCCTTCAATTCCGCCGACTCGCGGGAGGGGACCTCTCTCCCCGCAGGCCCGTCGAACGACTGATCCTTCGCGTTGATCTGGGTTAATTTTTTAAACAGCAATTCCAGCGACCGGGCATGGAGGCGCGACGTCCACGACTTGGAAAGGCTCATTTTTTCGCCGATCTCTTCCAGCGTCTTGTTCTGGAAATAATACATTTTAACCAGCTTGCGCTCCTTGTCGGGAAGGGTCTCAATGGCGTCGCGCATCTTTTCCTTGATCTTCTGGAACTCCGCCTTGTGCTCGATGTCCCGCTTGGCCGCCTTGTCCTCCACCTCGAATTCCTCCATGCTGTCCAGCGACATGACGTACATGGAGGCAAGGCTGTTGACCGTTTCGTAGATGGTGTCGATTTCGGACCGGACGCGGTCGGCGCGGTCGATGATTTTTTCGGTGGCCGACATCATGTATTCGGCGGCCGCCTGATCGAACTTGATTTTGGCGTAGAGGGAGCGGGGCATCCAGCCGGTCTTTCGCAGACCGTCGTAGATCGCCCCCTTGATGCGGTAGAAGGCGAAGGTTTTGAAATCGACGTTGAAGCGGGCGTCAAACCGGCGCGCCGCCTCAAGCAGGCCCAGGCGGGCGTTGCAGAGGATGTCGTCGTAGTCGACATCGCCGGAGAGCGAACGGGCCACCCGGTTGGCGATGGCGGTGGCATAAGGGAGATACTGCTCGATGATCCGGTCGCGTTCGGGCAAGGCGTTCCCTTCATCTTTTTTCAACATCGGTTCTTCTTTTTGCTGAAGACTCACTTCCATTAGAAATAGAACACTCCCCTCGCTTAAATTATCTGCATTTTCTATGCCAAAAGCCCCTTAATATTGAACATCCTGAAATCATTGGCCTTATTAACTCAAGCCCTCCTTCTCCTTGAGGTGATTAACCCCCAAACCGTCCGAAAAATGGACGCCGTCCATCGGACGGTTACACCCTTCCCTTCAACACTGGAGTGATAACCTCCGACACATTTTTGACTACCCGCTCCCGAAGACGGTCGGGGAGATTGTGCCATGGATGACCAGCCAAGGCGATCCGCACCACCTCATCGGGGCTCGCGCCTCCCTGCACCAGCGCCCTTAAGCGCTCCTTGATCTGCTCCTCCGAAGGCCCCGCCTTTTGCCCCGTTTTTTCGTTTTTTTCGTTTTTTTCGTTGAGTATTTTTTCGAACTTTCCGGAGACGCCTACTGCCGCCTGTTTGGCAGGTGTGACTCCACCCCCTCCTGCCCCTGGACCTTTTACGATCGGCACAATCCCTCCTCTCTTTTCATCATAGGAGATTGACCCATCCATGACAACTTGAATTTAGAAATTATAAACAGCCTCTTTTTGCGACGCGTCGCGTTGAATGACCACATCCTCGATGGCCGGGCTCATTTCGGTGGGGGCGATAAATTCGGTGGCCTGATCCCCCACAGTGGTCACGGTGGCCTCAAAGAGCCCCGGCATGGTGATATTTTGGGGAACCGGCTGGTTGGCCATGTAGATTTGATCTTTTACCTGGGCCTTGTAGAGCTGATCGTTGGCAAACCGGTTGAGGCCATAGGCCGCCGCCCCGCCGATTAAGCCCAGAGGCCCAAAAAAGGGGGCCACCGCCGCCGCCATCGGCAATACGTATGACCCCACCTTGGCCAAGCCGCGCCCCAGTTTTTGCCAGAAGGTCTGTTTGGGGGCCTCCGGCCCTATCCATCTGCCGGCGGTGGAATAATCGATCCGCAAATTCGCCGGTGTTACATTTTGAGTTGCGAAAAAAGTGAAATATTTTTGTCGAGGGGTTATACCCCCCTCGGTCTTCGGCCCACTCCCCCTCTGGCGGAGGCTGTCTGACTCACCACATCATCCATGTCGGCCTTTTCGGACAGGGCCGGATTTTCCCCCACTGGCGCCAAGGCGGTGGAAACCTGACGGAGACGGGCCTGACGAATCAAAATGTAGATCAGGGCGGCCGACAAAAGGGCAAAGACAAACAAAAAGAGGGTGGCCAGGAGCTTGACTTTTCCGGCCGAAACCATCCCTTCCATCGCCATCGGTTCCTCGTCCAATCCCTCCCCATCTTCTCCCATTGCACCCTCCATCTCGACAGGCAATGTCTCTGTAAACCCTTCCGCAAGACTAATGATCACCGAGACATCGCGCTCGTCCATCCCGGAGACCGCATTGGCCACAAAACGCTGAATTTTGGCGTCGGTCAGCCGCGCCTCCCCTTCGCCAAGTTTGGATACTTCAACCGTCACCGAGGCGGTCGGCCGGGGGGGCGGGGCATTTTCGTCGGGAAAATCCTCTTTTTCGGGAATGTTCAAAACAACATCGGCATTCACCACCCCCGGAATCGATACCAGCGAGTTGATGATTTCCCCTTTAAGCGCCAAAAGTTCGCGGCATTTTTCCGTCTTGGGGGTGGGAATAAGGCCGGCCTCCTTGCAGATCCCTTTGAGGCCGAGCTCCTTTTCACGCGGCAGATGGTTTGCCACCAGCAACTCCCGCGCCCGGTCTTCGTCACGGCCTGCAACGCTGATGCTCCAGGTCATCTCCTGCTGTTTTTCCACCACCGTCCGTTTGGTCCCGATGCCGTTTTTGTGAAGAAGGACCATGATCTCGTTGGCGTCTTTCTGGTCGAGCCCCGAAAGGAGCGGCACCTGCGTGGAACAGCCGATGCAGACGGCGAGGAAAAAAAACAGGATGATACGATTTAATTTCATGCGCCTTTCCCCGATGCTTTTTTGGGCGACTCTTTTTTGAGTTTGACCGGATCGTACCCCATGTTGACGAGCTCGGTCAGCGACCGGGCAAAATCGCCCGCCTTTCCCTTCGGCTCGATTTCCGCGGCATTTTTCAGCTCTTTGAGCGCCTCGTCTTTTTTTCCGTAAAAAAGAAGGGCCTCCCCCAGATGGGCATGGGCAAAGGCGCTGTCGGGCCTTAATTCAAGGGCATCCTTTAAAACCCTTATGGCCGGAAGAAATTTTTTTTGGGCGAACAGGACATTGCCCAACCCCACCCGCGGCACCTCATGTTTGGGGGCCAAAACGGATACCCCTTCAAAGACCTGCCGCGCCTCGGCGTATTTCCCCATGGCGAGATAGAGATACCCCGCCTCAAGCAGAAGCACCATGTCGTCGCGTGGAACGTCGATCATTTGCACCTCCTGTTACGGGTTGCGAGTTACGAGTGATGAGTTGTCGTGAAAAAGGGTATGGGTGATCTGCATTCCGCAGTCACCCATCACCCATTACTCATTACTCATCACCCATCACCGATTACGCGCTCTTCACGTTCCGAATAATCGTGGCCAGCATGCTGTCGCGCGTGCTCATCATGTTGGAGGCGGTGGTATAGAGCCGGTTCTGCTGGCTCATGTCGTCCTGAACCATCAGCATGGCGATGCTGGAGGCCTGGCTGGACGCCAACTGCTCCTGCGCCATCGAGAGCATATCATCTGATGTGTACGACCCGGTGGTGGTTGCCGAGAGCGACCCGCCGTACGAAGTGCTCAAGCCCGACAGCGAACTTCCATAGACTCCGGACGCCCCGGAGTAAAGCCCGGATGTCCCGTACGATGCCCCGGAGGCCGCGGTGGTGGCCGCCGCCACGATTTCGGCGCTCTCGGTGGAACCGTAGCCGGCAGTGGCCGCTGTGGCAACCGGCCCCGTGAGGCTCGAAAGGTAGCTGGCAAAACCGAGGGGATCGCTACCGGTAGCCGCCGTCGTGGCCGTGGCGGTTTTAACGCCGCTGATGTCAACCGGGTTGGATTCGATTGTGTTTACGTTGGTCATAATAAAACCTCCTCTTTTGACTTTTAACGGGGCCTCTCTTATGAGGCCTGCCTGAAGGGATCATCATGTCCTTCGGGACGGTGTCCCCTCTCAACCCTGTTATCGTCCGCCACCCCCTCCGGAGTTGCTTTTTTTCTTATTTATTTTTGCCTCCCCCCATCTCGACCTGCTTTTTCTTAATGATATCATACTTCACCTTGAGCAGGTCTCTCAACAAATCAATGGTCAAATCATAGGCTTTTAGCGCGGCCCGGATCCCCTTTTGTTTGGAAAGGCCCCCTCCTTTTCCCTTCAGCATCTTTTCCAGTTTATCATAACAGGCCGAGACTGTCTGGTTCACTTTCGAAAAATCCTCGGTCTCGATGAGCCTTTCGATGGTGGGATAGCCCAGAGGAACTTTTCCCGCAGAAACCGTGGAGACAGCCTTTTCTTTCATAAATCTCCTTTTTTGCTACGAGTTGATTAATCGCTTCATCGTTTTTGTCGGGTCCGCTCCCACCTCGCTTTATCCTCCCTGTTCGGTCGGCGCTCGGCGGGAACCCTCCCTCTTTTAGAAATTGTTGAAATTATTGAGTAAAATACACGAAACGGGGGAATTCGTCAAACGATGAAATTATCGGGCCAAGGCCCGCCATTTAGCAGAAGGGAACCGGAACAGGCGCAATAAAAGGCGCGGCGGTTGGAACGGCAACGGGAGTAAAAACCATCGCGGCGGCGGGGAGCAAAGCGGGGAGAACGGTCAGCGGGGATGCGGCAACATAATTAAGAGAAAGAGCGGCCGGCATAACTTGGGTGTAAATGCCAACGCCTGTTTCCAAGCTCGATGACGCGTTGTCACGATGCAGTCCTTTAGAAAGAGTCCAATCAGCGGCTTCCAACCCCTGCGACAACGAGAGGGCGAGGGGCAAGATAAAGATGGGGTTGGGGTCTTTTCTGGCCGGCGCCGGCGTTTCGGCCCGCCAAGTGTCGGCCAGCCATTGCACCGCGACATGTTCGTCAACCCATTTCCCTGTCGTTCCCGCATGATGTTCCGGATGAGTTTGCATTAGAGTTGCCAAAAATCTTGCCTCCTCGTACATGGCTGTTTTTCTTGCTATCACCTCCAAGGCATGTCTCTGTTCCGAGGGTTGGCCATTGGCAAAGACATAAGAAAGACCCCGGTAGGCCCTAAGGCGGTTGATATCATCGGCGCCTGCCGCCAAAAAGGCCCCCCTCAATATATCAAGCTTGGTGTTCGGGAAGCGATTTTTCGTATCGATTTCCACAAGATTTAAAATGACATCGCCCAAAAGGACCACCGCTTCTTCGTCCTTTCGCCCAAAAATTTCCTCTGCCGCCTTTAACAGGTCATGGGTGAAGCCCTCGGCCTTTTTCCTGTCCCTGATTAAAGAGATCAAACGCCTCATGGCCCGGGACACCGCCTCACTGAAACCTGTTATGGGGGTCCGAAGGGCATCGAGGATCGGCCCCGGCTTATCCCTTCCGCGCATCTGTTTTTTTACTTGGGTTGCCAGCTCGCGCAAAAGCGGCGTGCCGTCGCCGATTTTGGCGTAGGTGATGTACGCACGCAACGAATTGTCTGATTGTTCTGTGTCTTTTCCCGAAAGGGCTTGATCAGTCGTGATTTTCAAATCCAGACCGAGAGCGGCGGCCTTCGCCGCCGATAAAAAAGGATCATCGCCCGAGTGGTGGGTAATCACAAGACGTCCCGACGGTTTTAAGGCATCGGCCAGTTGAATGAGAAAGGCCTTTGCCAGAGAGACGCCTTCCTGCTTTAAGATCAGATAATAGAGAACGTTCATGCAGGAGATCAGATCGAATTTCTTATCCGGCACCGGTTCGGTTAAAAATTGAAGGGCATGGGGCAAAACACGTTTGACCACATTCTTGGGGATTTCAAATTTGGCGCCAGATCTGGGCAGTTTTCCTTGATCAATGCCGAATTGTGCGAGGTAAGCCGGATAATCTTCTTTGGGCAACCCAGAAAATCTTTCCGGTGTTGCCCGGCGGGGTCTGTTGTTTGACTCCGACAGATATTCTAAAATACGCGGGTTTCCATCAAACACCGTAATTTGGGCGTTCGGAAAATGAGCGGCCCATTCATAGGGCTCGTGGACCTCAATCGTTCCGTCATCGATATCGCGATGTCCGGCCCCAAAGACGGCAATTTCCCGCACCTCGGGCCCGGTAAGCGTTGTGATGAATTGGTAATGACGCGCGAAATAGGAATAGGCAAACAGGTCATTGATAATTATTCCTTTCGCCTCGATTCGTGCCCTCTTCATCCGTTGCGGATCGGCATACCAGCGCAAAAAAAGTTCGCCGAAATGGGCGGGCGACGACTTATCGGATAATGGAGGGAGAGGATCTTTGGCGTAACCGGTCACGGTGAGGGTTGTCTTGGAGGAAGACGATAAATTGATGTCGAGATCGCCCTGATGAGAATAGAGTTCGCCAAGATAGGCAAAATGCCAGACAAGCCCTTTGTTCCACAGAGAGGCCTCTCGCGCCAGATATCCGCTTAATATCTTGTGGACCTCTTTTGCGTATGTAGAATCGTCGAGCGTCAGCCAGACATGAAATGAATCAGGCTCGTCCAGTTTGATGTGAATATCCCCGATGTGGCGCTCTCCAAGAAACAGATCATGAACACGTTCGGTCGTATTCCAAAGCGCGGGTGCCGGCCCCTCATCACGCAGAATCAGATTATTTTCGCCTGCTTTTCCCAGCGTGATTTGCTGATCCTGCTGATCCATCCACAAGAACGGAATATGGCCGGCTTCAAGAATTGAATGGAGAGTCGGGCTGGCCGGCATATCCGCCCGGAAAACACCGCCGGCGCCGACGTCGGGAAGAGTACGGGCAATGGGAGGGAGAGGGGCGGCGCGTGCGGCGCGGATTTGTTCAGCGAGTTCGCTTTCGGGGTACGCCTCGTTATATCGGTCGAGGTCGTCAACCGTCGGTTGCCAACCTTCGGGCATGGATTGGCCGGCCGGATCTTCCCGGTGCAAATACCTCCACACAAGCCAACGCTCGGCGTCACTGAAGCGGTCAATCGGCATAAAGAGAAATGAGACTTATCCCCTTTATCGTCCAAGGGCAAAAAAAGTTGCCTCCTTTTTTGAGCGTGGCAGTAAATTTTAGGAGGGATAGTAATTTTAGGAAGACAGTAAAAAAGCCAACACCCCCCTAAAGACCCTGCGGCTTCAGTTTGACAATAATGGGCACGAACTCGGTGAGCTTCAGGTTCTTTTTGATCTGTTGCGGTTCGAAGCCGGTCTTCTGGATTTCGATGCGGTAGTTGCCGAGGGCGAGGTCGGAGATGATGACCGGCGTTTTCTGTTGGGCCTCCTGATTGTTCACGTAAACCGTGGCGCCGGAGGGTTCGGTGGAAACATAAATGACCGATTTGAGCGGCGAGAGCTGTTTGAAAACCGAAAGGGCCTCCTTTTTGAGCGGATCGGCGTCGGTAATGTTCAAAAACACCTCCACCAGACCGGTGAGGGAGGCGGTTCGGTTACCGGTAGCCAGATTGGCCCGGGCCAGGCCCACCAGCGCGCGATAGTAAAAATCGGCGTGGCTCTTGGCCTGCTCAAAATAAGTCAGGGCGTTCTGGTTATTCCCCATCATAAAGTAACTGTCGCCCAACAAAAGATGGATCTCCGCCTTTTCGCGATCGGCCGCATCGAGCTTGAGCGCTTCAACCAGCTCGTCGATCGCCGGCTGGTACTGCCCCGTGTGGCGATACTCTCGCGCCCGGTTGATGAACTCCCCCACCTTGGAGGTCTTGAGCTCTATTTTCGTCTCGAACTGGGTGTTGGTCCGCATGTCCAAAGGCATGACGTTGTCGAAAAATCCCTCACGCACCAGTTTGAGTTCATGCTTGCCGAGCGGGAGCTCCCCCGTGTACGGCGTGGCGCCGATTTTTTCGCCGTCGAAATAGACATCGGCCCCGGAGGGAACGCTCCGGATATTCGCCGGAAAGAACTGGAGATCGCGCTCCGTCACCGCCAGCTCGATAACCTTGCGATCCGCATTGACCTCGACCTGCCGGTGATAGCGGATCTCGTCCACAAAGGTGCTGGAATCGCCGACGCGGGTTTTTTCCCTCAACTCGATGGTGTAGTTTCCGTAGGGGACATAAATGGGCTTGCCGTAGATAATCTCGGTGAGCTTGACCGGGTTGGCCTTGTATTTGTCGTAGGCGTAATACCCCTCCAGATAGAACGAAACGTCTCGTGGCAGTTTCTGGATTTTGATGACGCCGATGTCGGCGTTGAAGGCAAGCGGAACCACCTCCTGCCGCGGGTCGGCCTTGAAGGAAAGTTTCTGTTGGTATTTGTCACGGATGTCTTTCAAATCGAATTCGGCGACGACTTCGTATTCCTTTCCTGTCTCGACCGGTATGCTTATCTTCGACGGCGTCTGGCCGATTTCCTTCCCTTCAAAAAAGATCCGGGCCGTCGTCGGCTGGGAGGCGAGATCCAGAAAGACATTGAATTCGGGAATGAGTTTTTCCGGCGGGCCTGACTCCTGACTCGTCAGGGACACTTCCGGCGCCGGAGGCGTTTCAGGCGTTGGCGGCACTGCCGGAGGTTCTTCCGTTTTGGCGGCGACCGTCGCGGATGGCGCTGTCTGAACGTCCTTTCCATTTGGGCCAAAGAAGAGAAAATAGGACAATCCCGCGAGGGCGGTCACCACGCTGATGACGATAAACACATTTTTTAAAATATTGGACCGCGCACCGAGGACCTCGTCCTGAAATCCCAAAGCGGGATGAACGATCAGCGCCTTTTCCGCCGGCTCCGTTTTCATACTCTCCTCCCCGACATAAGCCGGTGGTGTGGTCTTTGGCGGCGTGTCTGTTGTTGACGGTGTCTCCGGTGCCTCGTTGCCTCCCGTGCCAGGGGCACTGCCGGTGTCGCTGACACTACCGGCGACAAAGGTGGCCGCTTTGGAATTTTTCGCCTCCTCGCGCCGGGCCTCCATCTCTTCCTCCTCCTTTGTGGGGGCCCTTGTCAGGAGACGAAACAGATAGATGCCGATTTTGATCTGATCGAGATTTGAAAGAGGGTGTTCCTCTCCCTCCCCGATTTTTTTCCCGTTGACGGTGGTCCCGTTCCGGCTCCCCAGATCGGCGATGGCGATGCGATCCCCCTCGATCGTCAGACGCGCATGGGCGCGCGAGACCGAGGTGTCGTCCAGGCGAACGGGATTTCCCTTGGCGCGGCCGATGAGGGACTCGCCGGTTTTAAGCGGCACGACCATCCCTTCCTCAAGGCCGGAGAGCATTTCCAGGCAGGGATAGGCGATATTCGACGCCGGAATTTTCGCCTCATACTCCTCCGGCTTGATCAAAACATCGCCCTTATCAAGCGCGATATCGTCCCGGGTTTTGTCGAAGGTTTCAGCCATGCTGGTTGGTTTGGGGAAAATGGAGTAGAACTACTTGCCCGGGCTTGATCATGAAAATTTTTCTTTTAGATCTGCAAGAGCATATTCGGGAAAACTCTCCGCTTCCATGCCGCTCATGGCGTTGGCGAGCGAAAAATCAGACCAGGCATCACCACCTCCAGCGAAACCGCTCTTTCTCTTCGCCTTCAAAAATTCAACAAAATCAAGCACCTCGGCTTGAGCCGGTTTGGGGAGTTTTTCCAGCTTATGAACAATTTTTTCGGCCAGTGTCATATAAAAACTATTAAATAACACATTTCGCTCAAAGTCAATTTCCTCAACCAGCCAAGCCGTTTATCACCGCGCCGGGGCCCTTATCATCACCGGCGACCGGGCCGTTTGAAACGCCCCCTGTTTAGATTCTTACTCCGCAACTTCTACGCATCTTGCGAAGAAGTTTGCGAACTGTTTGGTGGTCCATTCGGACCCTTTGGTTGGCGGCCCTGCCGCCTTAGAGGGAAACCGGAACGGGCATGAAGGCCGGGGCACCGCCGACAGGGACAACCGGCAGGGCGGCCGGAATAATGACTCCGGGCAGGACGGAAAGAGTCACCGACGGAATTAAAGGACCGCACCAGGGCGCGGCCATGCCTCCCGAATAAAGTCCCAACCCTGTTGCAGGGGGCCGCTGTTCATCCCATTTGCGGTGACCGGGTCAAAAGGCGAGATAGGGATCACCCCCTTCGGTCACCCTTTGCAAAAGGCGATCCGGGCTCTCCCCGCGCACCACAAAGAGATCCCCTGTGGGATTTCCTTGCACCTCCCCTGCTTTTCCCCTGGCGGGGGGTGCTGAGCCATCGGAAGCACCGGAAACATCCGGCGGAACCTGCCTTTTATTCGGATCGATTGAACCGGTTGAAGTAGCCATAAGAGTGGATTGTTTAAATCTCACTCTTTATCGGCACCTGCAAGAAAAAGTTGAGCAATAATTTATTCATTCATTTAATAATTTTAAAATTAATCCATCATTTAGGTATATTTTTCCCGTAAAATTTTCTTTATATTCCTAAAAATACGTGTATATTAGGAATATGATACCAAGAATTCTAGGCCTAACCAACTACAATGAATCGGTTTTTCTGTTTGGTCCACGGCAGACAGGTAAAACATATCTTATAAAATCAAGTCTTAAACCGGACCTTTATATCGATCTTCTGAAAAATGACCAGTACCTTCGATATTCCAAAGACCTTTCCCTGCTTCCGAAAGAAGTCGCCGCCCTCAAGCCGGAAAAACTCCTTGTGGTTATCGACGAAATTCAGCGAGTTCCGGAAATGCTCAATGACGTTCACTCCCTGATGGAATCGGAAAGAAACATCCGCTTTATTCTCACCGGGTCAAGCGCCCGAAAATTGAGAAGGGGGGGGGTGAATCTTTTGGGAGGGAGAGCCATAACGCGTCATCTGCATCCCCTCACTTCACAGGAATTGAAGGAGGATTTTTCTCTCGAGGCATGCCTGCGCTTTGGAACCCTGCCAAAAGTGGTTCTGACAAAAGATCTGCCGGCAAAAATCCGCCTGTTAAAAAGCTACGTCGAAAACTATTTGATCGAAGAGATTCAGCAGGAGGCCTTGACAAGGAATGTCCCCGCTTTTTCCCGATTTTTGGAATTGGCGGCGTTCGAGAATGGAAACATCCTTAATTTTTCCAATATATCGAGAGAGGCGGGGGTCGACTCGAAAACAATAAGGGAATATTTTCACATTCTGGAAGACACCCTTTTGGGCTTTTTTTTATATCCTTTGACCCGTTCGCACCGAAAAAAACTGGTCTCCCATCCGAAATTCTACCTCTTCGACCCCGGGGTGGCGAACGCGCTGAAGCATCAATTGTCCGCGGAACTCGTGCCTGCCTCCCGGCCGTACGGGGATGCCTTTGAACACTGGATTATCCTCGAAACACGCCGCCTTGTCGATTATCGCGAGCGGGAGGTTCAGCTCGGTTTTTTCAGGACAACAGACGGGGCCGAGGTCGATCTTATCCTGCAACAGGGCGAACGGATATGGGCTGTCGAAATCAAATCGGGAAGCCGGCCCCGCCTGGCCGATGTCGGCGGATTGCGAAGTTTTATCGGCGATCACCCCGTGGCCCGCGCCATCTGCGTTTGCCAAAGCCCCCGGCCCTATAAAGACCACAACATCGAATTCCTTCCCTGGCAGGAATTTTTGGGGGAACTTCGCCTTCTTTAACATTGACCCCTCTTTCCCCCCTCCCTATAATCGAACCCGATGAGGCCATGCGCGGTTTTTCTTCTGATTTTCACCCTTTTTTCAAACCCCGTCCGGGCGCAAGTCACCTGCTCGCCCGAGGCGATGGACGGGGCGTTGGCGAGTTATCTCAAGTTACAAGTCGCCGGACAGGAAATCCGCCTCGCGATCTTTCCGTTTCAGGACGCCTCCGGCGGCGCCTCCGATCCGACGCTGGAAAAGGGGTTCGCCCTGCTCTTCTACGAAATTCTGTACTCGCAGGCGAAAATCGGCGTGATCCACCCGTTCCTCGTCTTCAACTCCGCCTCCGCATTGGCCTCAACCGATCTTTTTGCCGACGACCGGATTATTTCGGCGGCGGCCTCCCTTGGCGCCACGCATGCCGTCTACGGGATGTTCCAGAAAAAGGGGGAACTCCTCCGGTATTTTGTCAAAGTGGCCGACGTGAATGCCAAACAGGAAATCGGCACGGTGATGGAATTTGCCGCCCAGCAGAATGAACGCTTCTTTAACGTTGCCGCCGACGCCGCCGGAACAATACTGCAACGTGTCGGCCGGAAAGGGGCGGACGTAAAAAGCCTGAAAAAATTCCAGGAACAAGGCCCCACCTTCGAGGCCTTTCGTTATTACGTGAAAGGGATGGAAAAAAGCGGCGCATTTCGGGAGGTGGATTTGGGAGCGGCAAAAGTCTGGTTTGAAAAGGCAACCATCGCCTCATATACTTTTAAAACCGCCTATGAGGAAATGGCGCGGACCATTTTTATGCTGGCGGCCATCGACAAATCGGCGGGAAAGGATCCGACATTGATGGTCGTTGAGGGAAACCAGGTTTTGGAAAGGGGAAAACTGGCGGCCGGAGCATCAAAAAAGTCGCAACTGATCGACTGGGTGGTCGGTATTCTGGAGGGGCGGACAAAAGGATGTTGATTTTGGAGCAACTTTCATGTCGGTGCGGCCGATAATGAGGGGGAAGAAGAGTGAAGACAAAAACGAGAAATCAGAGATCAGAAAGCCGAAAGCAGAAAGCAGACCATCAATCCGCTTTCCGCTTTCCGCTTTCTGCTTTCTACTCTCTCGCCTTTGCCGGTCTGTTTGTTCTCTCCTTCTCCATCTCCGCCAAAGAAAAGGCGGGCAAGCCCTCCGACCGGGCCATTCTTCATAACAACCGCGGCGTCACCGCCATGTATGAGGGGGACATGGAGCGGGCGCTCTTTGAGTTCAAAACCGCCACCGAGGTCAACCCCAACTACGTGGAGGCATGGAATAATCTCGGGCTGGCCTACAAATTCAAGGGGCAGATGGAGTCGGCTATCCAGGCCCTTCAAACGGCCATCTCGCTGGACAAAAAATATGCCTCCCCCTACAACCATCTGGGAACGGTCTATTACAATCTCGGCCGTTATGACGACGCGATTGCCCAATTTAAAAAGGCGATCAAGAACAACAGCAAATTCAGCGACGCCTACTATAACCTGGGGCTGACCTACGTCGCGATGGCGCATGCGGGCGGCGGAAATGAGAAACTCAAAAACGCGGTGGACGCCTTGAAGAACGCCACGCGCCTGAACGCCGAACATCCCTATGCCCACAACGAGCTGGCCAAGGTCTATCAGGAGCTGGGGAAGTTTGAGGATGCCATCATTCGCTACAAGCTGGCCCTCGAAATCAACCCGAAGATCTCGGATGCCTGGGTGAATCTCTCCACCCTCTACAACCAGACCGGTGAGACATTAAAGGCCCAGCAGGCGCTTAATCAGGCGATGACAAATGCCCCCGAATCGCCGTCGGCGCATCTGAATCTGGGGATTTCCTATCTGAAAGAAAAAAATTATGCGCTGGCCTTGAAGGAATTCGATGCCGTGATAGCGGCAGACCCGACCAACGATCAGGCCTATTTCAACGCAGGCTTCACCCATTTGCAAATGGGGCTGGAGGCCAAAAACAAGGGGAATGCGGGAAAGGCCTCGGGCGAACTGCATCTGGCCGTCAAGGCCTACGAGTCGGCCCTCAAGCTCAAACCAAACCTGTCCGACGCCGCCTTCAATATCGCCTTCACTCATCAGACGCTTAATGACGTCCCCAACGCCATCACCTGGTACCAAAAAACATTGAATATCAACCCCTCACACGTTCGGGCGCTCTATTCGCTGGGGCATCTGTACGAGACGCAAGGAGACACGAATAACGCCAGGGCTTATTACTGCAAGTTCATTCAGTCGAAACCCTCCGGCTATGAGACCGAGGTGAACCGGTTGAATCAACAGATCAAGGAGTGGGGGGGGTGCAAATAACCCGTGGCTCGTGACTCGTGACTTGTGACTCGCTTTTGACGAGCGACGAGATACGAAAAACGAGCGACTGAAGTTAATGCCCAAATTCGTCGTCACGGATAAAAAAACCGGCAAGGAAGAGGTCTATAACCTCGACAAGGAAACCATTGCCCTTGGCCGGACAAACACCAGCGACATCGAACTTGCCGCCAACACCGTTTCACGAAACCATGCCGAGATCGTAAAGGCGGGAAACGATTTCTTCCTGGTCGATCTCGAATCGGGAAACGGCACCTTTTTAAACAGCCGGAAACTCAAACCGCACGAAAAAAACCTCCTGCGGTCGGCCGACCGGATTCGAATCGAGGATTTCGAGATTCAGTTTGTCCTTTTGAGCCCTTCGGGAGGGGGCAAAGGGGTTCCGGAGGAAAATACCGATTCCGACATCATCGAAATCAAGATGATCAAAAAGGTGTTGAAGGCGCTGGATACGGAACATCATCCCAGCCTCGAAGTCACAGGTCCCCCCTGCGAAGGGCGAAAGGTCTTTTTTACGGATGACATTGCCGAGCTGGTTATCGGCCGCGACTCAACCTGTCCGCTTGTCATCGACAGCCCGTCGGTTTCGCGTCGCCATGCCGTCCTGCACAAAAAATGGGGAGGGGTGACCGTCACCGATCTGGGGAGCAAAAACGGGACCTTCGTCAACAACCAGAAGGTGCAGGAAAAACTCCTGAAGGACGGCGACATGGTCATGCTGGGGACGGTGAAGGCGCTCTTTCGGAACCCCGGCGAGATCAATCTGGATGAATTGAGCCGGGAGTACGCCAAAGAGGATTCGCTTTTGACCCCAAAAACAAAACCGGCCCCTTCGATCTCAAAAGAGGCAAAGGCCACTTTGGCCGAAAAAGAACCGGAGAAGGAAAAAGAATCCCAAAAAAAAGAGATGCCGCCGTCGATTCCCCTGCCGCAGGATTTCGCCCGTTTTTTGTCCCGTTTTTCCACACTGGAACTGACCTTGATGGGGGCCGGGGCGCTCATTTTTCTGGTGGCCTTCTTTAGCCTTCTGGCCCTTCTTTTCTAGAGCCTGTTAGCTATCCGCCAAAGGCGGAGAGCGTTACAGGCTCTTGTACCCGAAGGGTACCGATGCCAAACAAAATAACGGCAAAAAAAACGCGCGAAATTATCCGGCGACATCATCCCATGCTCGCCGACCGCTTTCGCACTCCTCTTTTGATTAAGGCGATTCAGAAAACGGTAAGACCCGGAGATGTGGTTTTGGACCTCGGATGCGGCGCCGGCGTCTTGTCACTTGCCGCCGTGGAGGCGGGTGTAAAAAAGGTTTACGCCTGCGACATTGATGAATCGATCCGGGTGGCCAAGAACGAGGCACAAAAACGGGGCATCAGGAATATCGAATTTCGGCAAGCCCTCTCGTTCGATTTGAAATTGCCGGAGCGGGTGGATGTGATTGTCGCGGAGACGGTGGGAAGCCTTGGGCTGGATGAAAATATCGTTCCTTCCGTGTATGACGCGCGAAGGCGTTTTTTGAAGGAAGGGGGGAAAATTATTCCGGGCCGGGTCAGGATTTTTCTGGCGCCGGTCGGGACATCTAACTCCCCCCAACCCCCTCTTAAGTTAAGAGGGGGTGAAGGGGGAGTTATGTCGGCCCCTTTCACGACCACAAAAATCAAACCATCCGAACTTTTGGCCAATCCTGCGATCTACTGGAAGATCGATTTCCAAACAATTCATGCCCTCGGCTTTGACCGCGAACTTGCGTTTCGCGCCCGGCGGGACGGTGCCTTAAGGGGATTTGCCGGATGGTTTGAGGCGGAATGGGCGCCGGGGATTGTCACCAACACCGCCCCAGGCAGACCGCTCACCCATTGGAAGCAGACTTTTTTGCCCATTTCAAAGCCGATACGTGTCGGCAAGGGCGATCCGATTGTCTTCCGCCTCCGAATCTATCCCAAGGGAGGACCCTGCTCGACCGAGTCGGCCATCGAATGGGGGTATCAAACGAAAGGTTAGTGCGAAAGCCGACGTTCAAGCTCTTTCAAAGCTAATTCAAGGACCGAAATGCGAGCTTCAAATTTGTCCCTGGTTTCGTGGAGGAGTTTGAGTTCTGCTTTAAGCCCTTCAATATCTTTTCGGATGTTTGTGCAGACAGTGAACAAGGCATTAAAACGATTTTCGATCTTGAGATCGAGCCTTGCTGTGGAATCTTCGATTTGCCGATTGAGCTGTAAAAACCACCTTTCTATTTGACTGAATTGCTTCTCTTCCATAAGAGGGATGTATCATGATGGACATTTTAAATCAACTGCCGGATATAATCCTCCATCTCGACACCCACTTAAACCAGTGGCTCGACCTTCTTGGTCCGTGGCTCTACATCGTTTTGTTTTTGATTATCTTCTGCGAGACCGGCCTGGTCGTCACGCCGTTTCTGCCCGGCGATTCGCTCCTATTCGCGCTTGGGGCACTTACGGCAACCGTGGATGCGTCGTTAAAACTTCCCCTGCTTGCAACAACGCTTGTTGCGGCCGCCATTCTGGGAAACATGGTCAACTATTCAATCGGCAGGTCAATCGGCCCCAAAATTTTCAAGCGGGAAAAAAGCCGGTGGTTTAAGCGGGATTATCTGTTGCGCACGCACGCCTTTTACGAAAAACATGGCGGGAAAACGATCATCCTCACCCGGTTTATCCCCATCTTTCGGACCTTCGCCCCGTTTGTGGCCGGCATCGGCCGGATGACCTACTTTCGTTTCACTGTTTTTAACGCCGTGGGGGGTTTGGGCTGGGTGCTCCTCTTTCTTCTGGCGGGATATTATTTCGGCAATATGCCGGCGGTGAAACGAAACTTTCACATCGTGATTCTCGGGATTGTGGTTGTGTCGCTGATTCCCGCCGTGGTCGAATACTTAAGGGCCAGGGCCCACAGCCGCCGTTTGGCGGACTGATGATCGATCCCGCGGAAGTCTTTCCGTTCATTCACCGTTTAAAACATACTCGTCATACGCCAAGGTCACGGCGCTTTCCAAAATATTGCCCACGGGACCGCCGAAGGCCGTGATCGAGCCGCCGGTATTGGTGGACGGAACTTCATAATCATCGGGATAGTCGTAGCCGTCGTAATCGGGGTATTGGGCATTGGGATTGCCGCTGTTTAAAAGATTTTGATTCGTGATCCTGAAGGCGCTGTCATGGAACTCGGAGTCCTCGTCGGGATTGTACATGATGACATTGGCATCCGGGCTGTCGCCTGACCACAAAGACTCTTCATAGTTGTTGCCCTCGAGGTCCTCGTAGCGAGCTTCGCCATTATCATAGAAATTATTGTATTCAATCGGCTCAAAACTGGTCGGGTCGCCGACGGCGGGGGTGAGTTCGCCGGTCTCCTCATCAACCGTTTGAACGACATAACCGTTATCGATGTCTTCCTGCGTGATGTAAGACCTTTGGACCGGCGTGCCGTCGATATTGAGGCCCGTGTTGCCCACAACATTGCATTGCGTGAACGTCGTGATCCCCGCATAAGGATTATCCGTGTCGGAAAGATCCACGACGGTCTCGGCGCCGTCCGAGTAGTTGTACGCAACGTCAACGTTGTGCATAACCAGATCGCCCTCCGAGGCGACCACGAGGGCGCCGCGCTCGCCATAATCGTTGTTGGCAATGATACTGCTGGCAAAATAACTCCACTGGGCATTGACATTTTCATACTCCGTTCCGACAGCTAGATCGACAATGGCCTCGGTGGTCCTGTTGTGCAGGGCCACCAAACCGATCACGAGCGTGTAAGCGGCATCAATATCGATGACCGACCCGGATGTCTGCTGGTTCATGACAACCACATCCTGCATATCCACATGGCCGGCGCCTTCGGCCTTGACGGCGTTTTGCATCCCGGCGCCGATCAAACCGTTATTCATCACGATGTCCGTCATTGTGGCATCCGCATTGCCGTACAGATGGATGCCGATGTCCTGGGTTTGGGTCATTCGGATATCATCGGCAGTGAGACTGCCGCTACCGATATCCAGACCGACCGCCAGGTTGTCAAAAGCAACACCGTCAACTTTGACCGTCCCGGACGCCGATTCAATTGCCGTATTGGCGGCAAAACCCTGTATTTTTAATTTACCGTCACCCAGAAGAGAAAGCGAGCCGCTATTGGAAAAAATGGGGGCCGTTGTGTCCAAACCGATGATCGTTGCACTGTCAACGTCGCTTTGCAGTGAAACATCGATATCATCCCCCGACTCAACCGTCACGCCGCCGTAATAAACGTCATAATCGCCTCCCGTAAGGACGATATCGCCGCTACCGGTGCCGTACGTGTCGAGGGTAGTCTTGGCATCGGCGATGGAACAACCGCCCGGCAAATAAACCGTGTGAATCCTTTCGCCCTCATCATAATCAAATTCACCGTTGTCATTGAGATCGTTGAAGTCGACCTCGATGGCGTCCGCATTGCACTGCAAATAACCAAAATCATCGGGACCGGGGCCTGTGCCTGTATCGTCATTTCCACCCGTATCATCCGGATTGGTTTGATCAGCACCCTTATCATTACCCTTGCCGCCGGAGTTGTTGCACGCGGGCAACAAAGCCAGTGGCCACAATAATTTCATGGCCAGCACATCCGTGACAGCGGGCCCCTGATGAATCGGCGGTAAATCTTTTGCATAAATGCGCGTCATAATATCTCCTTTTTTTATTCCCCCAGCAACAAATAGGCCTTTCCGGTGTCCGAACCGTCAGCGCCGTCAAAGCCGTAGGCGCCAATCACCGTATCCATGATGCCATCGCCATTCGGATCACCGCCGGTGGAGAGGGAATAACCGGCATAACTGCCGCTTGTCTCTCCCAGAATGGTCGCATCCACGGAGGCGTCTCCCAGCGTGATTTCGCCTCCCAAGTCGTCAAAATCATCCTGCGACATTCCTTTGATGAAATAAATCTTGCCGGCGTTGTTGGCGGCTTCATCATTATAATAGGCGCCGATCATGATCTCGCCGAAACCGTCGCCATCCATGTCGTCAATCAAACTTACGGCGCTTCCCGCATAATCACCGCTCGCCTCGCCATCAAAGACCATGTCCGCCCCATTTAAACTGTAAGTCCCCGCGGTATAAGAGTCCGAACCGAAGATGAGATAGGCCCGCCCTTCATTCGTGCTGGCGCCGACATCATATCCATACGCCCCGATGACGATATCCGACAGGCCGTCGGCATCGACATCCACCCCGCCCGAAATCATGTTTCCGGCGTTGTTGTTGGCGTTTTCACCGGTGTATTTCAAATCGGCATCGGCCAGGGCGTTTTCGCCTGTGTCGATGTTATCGCCGAAAATCACATAAATCTTTCCGGCCGATGTTTTGCCGCTGGGATCCGCCGACGGGGCGCCGACAATAAAATCGGCCAGACCGTCGCCGTCCATGTCGCCCGCCGGCGCCAGAGAGGTGCCGGCGGCATCATAGGCCGCCTCTCCTTCAAACGTGGCATAAGCATCGGTCAAACTGACATCACCTGCAAGGTCCCCGCCCAGGAAGAGATACACCCTGCCGGCGCTACTGTAGGTGCCGTCATAGCCCGTGGCCGACATGATGATATCGGCCAAACCGTCGCCATCGACATCCCCCGCGCCGGCAACACTGCTCCCCAGATAATCGCCCGTGGCGCCTCCAGTAAACGCGGCATCGGCGTCCGCCAGATCAAATTCCTGATCGGCAAAATCGCGGCCGTAAATCAGATAGACCTTGCCGGCCCGATAGCCGCCGTCATGATTCCACTTGGCGCCGATCAAAATATCGTCAAAACCATCGCCGTTCACGTCGCCGGGACCGGAAATCGACCAACCAAAATAATTGTTGCTCCCCTCACCTTCCATAATCACATCGGCGCTGTCGGGATCCAAGGCCCCGCTCAACCCGCCGGCTGAACCAAAAAACAGGTAGGCCTTGCCGGCGCCGCTGGCGCCGGCGTCATTCTTTGGGGCGCCGATCATGACATCGGCAAAACCGTCGCCATTGACGTCTCCCGGGATGGAAACGGCATAACCCAGCTCGTCTCCGGCGGAATCACCCTCTACCGTCGCCGTTGAGTCAGCCAAATCAATGCCCAAGTCATAACCATCCGCATCATCACAGTTGTTTTCTCTTAAATCGAAGACCTCGGCGCGAATCCCGTTCCGATGGTCGTCTTCATCGTCACAATCCGCGCCGCCAAACTCCTCGGCCAAATCTCCGTCGCCATCGATGTCTTCATCGCAGGCATTTCCTTCTCCATCGCCATCCATGTCCTCCTGGTCGGAATTGGCGGTTGTCACGCAATTATCGCAAACATCGCCCGCGCCGTCCTCATCCCCGTCGCTCTGGTCGTCCGAGACATCGGGACAGACATCCGAATTGTCTCCCACACCGTCGCCATCCGTATCGGCCGATTCGGTGGCATCTGTGGGAAAGGCATCCTCTTCATCAGGGACGCCATCCCCATCCACATCGTCATCACACGCATCGCCGGTTCCATCTTCGTCCAGATCGGTCTGGTCGCTGTTTGAATCATCCGGGCAATTATCACCCTCATTGGCGATGCCGTCCCCATCAACATCGTCATCACAGACATCTCCTTCCCCGTCGGCATCGGCGTCGGCCTGACCGGCATTCGAGTCGGCGGGACAGTTGTCGGAATTGTCTCCCACACCGTCGCCATCCGTATCGACTGATTCGGCGGCATCTGTGGGAAAGGCATCCTCTGCATCAAGGACCCCATCGTCATCCGTATCACCGTCATCATCTCCCTCATCACCATCATCCGTATCGCCGTCATCATCTTCTCCATCGGTATCATCCGTATCACCCGTATCACCGGAATCGCCATCCCCCTCATCTCCCTCATCTCCCTCACCTTCATCAGGGTTCTCGCTGGGATTTTCATCGGTGATACCGTCATCACTCGTCGAATCAAAACGATCCGGCCCCCCGCAGGAAACGGAAAGAAACGAAAAACCGGAGAGAAAAACAAACAAAACAGGCATGACGATTTTTCTGAAATTCATCATCATAATATCTCCCTAAATCATCAGCGCGCCGGTGATAAAGACGTCACCACGAGGTCATAAGTTCATTTTTTCTGTTTTGACCTCGTACTTACTTATCGGCATCCAGGAGAATTAGTTGCTAGAAAAAAACACTTTTTGGAAGAAGTAATTTTATTATCCAGTAATTATTACTGAATAAACTTAGATGACTAGACAGGGACCTCTATCATTAATATAGGAGAATCGAACTTCGGACCGGGACTTCGGGTTGGCGGCGGCCTACTCCCCCCGCCACTGATCCCACTTTTCTTCGACCGATCCGGCGCCGGAGGCGGCGACATCCTTGACCTCGTCGATGAGGTCCCCGGCCGTATCCTGGATTTCCTCCACGAGGGGCGAAAGGGCCTCTTCCCTCACCCGGCTGGCGGTCTGGCCGATTCCGGTCACCGCCTCCTGGAGCTTTTCCTTCACCTCTCCAAGCCCCTCGCTGACCTCCGTGCGGGCCATTTTTAACTTCTGGCCGATCCGTTTGCTCCGGAATTTAAGCCTTTTTTTGATTTTTTTGGCCCGGGCCTTGAGACCCTTTAAGACCTTTCGTTTCGCCTTGCTTGATGCCCTCTGTTTTTTCCGGTTACCCTTTTTTTTGGAACGTTTTTTGAGCGATTTCTTTTTCTTTTTAGGCATACAGTCCTCCCTATTAGGTTTAAAGCAGGGGGGCATTCTTGCCCATCAAAATGCCCGTGGCAACTGCTTTTTTTATCGTGTGGAGCAGAGCGGGATCGAACCGCCGACCTCCTCGTTGCGAACGAGGCGCTCTCCCAGCTGAGCTACTGCCCCATGATATCGGGGGTAAAGCCTTCGGCGCCCCCGCGCCCCCCGTTCGCTCGCGTCCGCCTCAGGCGGACCGCTCGCTCACAGGTTGCATCTCATCTGATGCGCTTCGAACATGGTTTATCAACAACGGACACCAATTCCAAGATTTTTCTATCCAGGAGAAATGCCGGTGGATAGTACCCTTCGTAATGTGCGTGGTTCCCCATCTCGCGCCACTTGGCGGAATTGCAGAAATAAAAAGCTGAAAAATAGGGGATGTTTTCTGGAGAAAACAGTGGAAATTCCTAAGCCAATTGCCGGCCGACCTGGCCCAAAAAATCGGCCGCGACAACGTGGCGAGGGTGTATGGTTTGAATTAGAAGCGAATCACCTGAATAATCCCCCGCTCTCCAAGCCGCTGAAAATAGCCATCGAGGCTTAAGAGGGGATAATGATGCAAATGGCTTAAGTAGGCTATGGTGAGGTCGGTATATTTGCCGAGCAGTCCCTTTCTGGCCAGATTCCAGCCAAAGAGATTAAAATCCTCCAGGGCATGAACTTCAATCCGAATGAGCGGCAGTGCCGAAAAGAGATTTTTGAGTTCCTGATAATGCTTTTTGCTCCCGGCCCCCACAAGAAGTTCGTGAACAATAATATCGGTCACCACGGCCTGGTCGTTCTTAAGCCCCGCGGCCAAACCGGCGGCAACCGCATCGGGGAGGCGTCCTTTAAAGAAATCGATCCAAATGCTGGAGTCGACAATGAATTTATCCACGGTATTTTTTCAGGGAGGACTGCGTCCACTTGAGGCGAATTTTACCGCGAAGCGATATCAGGCGCTCGATTTTTTTTCGGCGGATGTATTCGTCAAGCGCCACGATAATCGCCTGTTTTTTCGTCGGCACCTGCGCCAGTTTTTTAACCTTGGTCAGTTTCTCTTCGGGAAGGTCGTAATTAGCCTGGGCCATGACATCTCCTCTTCATGTACAAAAATAATCTATTTTTTGTACAGAGTCAACCGGTTGTTTATTCCGATTAATTCACCAAATTGATTTGCATAGGTTCGGTGCCAGGTACTTTTTTCAACGCAAGCACGAATTCACATTTTATGGATCAGCCCCTTTGGACAAAATCAGTTGGGTTCACCAGCTTGTGACTTAAATTAATCGGCTCCGTTAAGGTTATTCCAATCATAGGGGTAATCGGGATCAAGTTCGATCTGTGCTCCATCAGCTAAGGTTTCATATTTTCTCACTATACAAAAAATTCGGATCGGCAACGGTAGGGTTCACAAGATCGGTAGGCGTTAAATATCCGGCGAACATTGCGGTGGCGGCGACCCCTTCGGCTACAAGAGTCGTGAGTATCCTCATCAGCCCATAAGCCAAGGCCGCGCCGAATCCGAGTTCGGCCATCGAACTTGCAGAACTGTTCGCACGGGAGGATTGCGCTACCATTTGCAGTCCACCGGCTGATGCAAATAAATTGAGCGTTTGAAGCGGATGGGCGCAGGTTTTGGCGATGAGGTCAAACTGTTCTTGCACAATTGAGGACCAGGAATTTACTGGACCAGAGAATGGGTCTTTTTGGTCTTTTACTACCTGAAAACCCGTTTCTTCTCCCGCAGGAGCGGCCGGCGGCGGCGGAGGGGGGCAGTTGCCGCTTTTAAGCCATTCTCGAAAATGCGCTCTTTGCTGGTCTAATCTTTCTTCTTGAATCATCATTGCCAAGTCATTTGTTTCCCTGGTCACTGTTTTCAGGGTTATCGTTTCGATTTCACGCTCAACTGACGGATTGTCAGCCCATTTTTGAAGCGTGCTATCAAAGTCTTCAGGGCGACTACCGGGACACATATTTGCGTAGATATCTTTAAAAGGGCTGTATGGCCCTGATAGAACACTTATCGGCGAAAGTCAAAAAAAGTTGCTAAGTTTTTTTGTCAACTGTTTTCTATAGAAAACATTTCGTACGGCTTTAAAAATCCCATTTCGCCCCAAATCGGACGATCCCGGCAGCCCCATTTCGTTGATGGAAGCTGTTGCCTCAATCACCGTTGATGCAAACAAAGAATCGTAAATGCCTTAGAGGGCTGGTTGCGGGCTTTCAATTTGAAGAACCGCTTTGGGAATTGCGTATCGGCGAGTGGCGAATATTTTATGACGTCGATGAAGAAGCAAAGGTGATTGTCGTTCGGGTCGTTCGGCTCAAGGAAACAGGCAAGACAACAAAGGAGATCGTATGAAAACAGGAAGCTTGAGAGAGGTAAAGGAGCAATTAAGCAATTTTATAGCCAAGTCGCAAAAAGAGGCTGTGCTCATAACAAAACATGGCAAACCGACGGCGCTTGTCATGGGTATTGAGGGCCACGACATGGAAGATGTCTTCTACATGACCAATCCTCAATTCTGGAAAATGATAAAATCCCGGCGGGAACAGAAGTCCATTCCATGGAGAAAAGCGAAACGACAGCTGTCTTGATATCGGTGCCAGGTACTTTTTTCAGATACTTTTTTCCTCACTCCGCCGCTTTCACGTTGTAGACGCTGATACTTTCTTGACTCAAATAAACGCGCTCGTCGCCGAATTCAAAACCGTAAAAAATATGCGCCGATGGCGAATTCGGTCCGAATTTCGCCGAAACGATGTCACTTAACTTGCCTGTTATGGCGGCCTGTGAGTCCTTGCAGACAAGATTTTGAGTCCAGCCCTCTTTTGGCGCTTCACAAAATTCATGGGGAATATAACCTCCCCCAAAAGACAGGTGCCCGACGATCCAAGTGAGAGCGTAATTTTTACCCGCTTCCAGAAGAAGCGATGGACCATTGGGGCTATTGCTCGTCAGTAAATGACTGGCGAGATGTCCCTCGACATAAACAGGTTGATCATCCGCCTCAATTCTTCCCAAGGTGCGGTGAATGTCGGCGAGGGCTTCGTGCCTGAATTGCTCAAAGGCGGGATCTTTGTAAATCTTCTCCCAATAAAAATCAATCCAGGGTAATCGGACATTTTCATTTTTTGTATTCTCAATTTTGTCGGCAGTCTGATGAATACTCGCTTCGTTCTCGCCAAAAAATTTTCTTTTTTTATTTTGGATGGCCAGCAAGGCGTCCGTCAATTCGACGATTTGATTTTTATTGCGCTCTTTAACCGCTTTGAGAAACCGGACAACAAAATCAATCTTCTCTGTCACAGGTAAAGCCTCAAACGTGTATGAAAGACTGCGGATCGCCTCAGCACCCGGCCTCCAGGTGGCGTGAAATATTTTTTCAGCAGTGGTTAAACGATACCCCAGACTTGGATATCCTCCCCGATAATTGTATCGGAGAACCTCTTGATCCGGCCCTTGATAACCGTTCCTGGCCCAATCGGTGGCGGGGTTGAGCGAGACATGATCGAGATGCTCCGGCCAGGTCGTATTCTTGGCCTGCCCGGATATAAAAGCCTGACAAGCCGGTGTTTTATCCCCTCGGACATGACACTGGTCGAGCAATCTTCCTATTTTTTGCGACTCGGAATCCGGTTTAAATACCAGATCATCCACTAAGCCGTCGTTGTTGACGTCCCACCGGACCGTTACGCCATCATTATTCACTTCAGCCATAGCGCCTCCTTTTAATTCACCACATTGATATATAAAGGATATCGCAAGAGATAGACTTTACCTTCCGGCGCTTTCGGGAGAGACGGCAATCTCTGGCACGCCACACGAATGGCCTGTTCAAAGTCCGCTTCAATGCTCTGTCTGGTCGCCTCGTCGTACGGCTTTTCGCCCGGCATTATCGTCTTCATGATATTCATATCGACATCCTTCAAATGCGCCTTCCCCTGATCGTCTACAATAAACCAAAGCTTCACGGTGGGGCTAAGGGCAAGTCCGGGCCTGGTTTTTCGCATGTCCGAATAAACCCGGGAAATCCGGTCAGCGATGCCGTTATTCTTCAGTTGTTGGATCAATGCGTCATTTGCCTGTCCGGGAGCGGAAACGACATTACTTTCACGTTCCGGAGAAAACGCCACCTTCTGGTTTTTGCCGTCACTGCCAAGGTCAGGGGGCAAAATGGGGTCATCAACGCTGTTTCTTCCGTGGGTGGGAACCATGATATCATCTGTTGGAGCCGCTTGGTTCGGCTCTGCGGCAACGGGCTCGGCCACCAACTCCTCCATGTAAATTCTGAATGGCCGCATTGTTTTTCGGTCGACATAACTC
>JACPFC010000015.1 GCA_016183175.1 Deltaproteobacteria bacterium | reverse complement strand
GGGGCGATGCGCGAAGTGATTTTTGATGCCCCCAAGACCGTGACTTGGGTACAGTTTACGGTGACCCGGAACGCGCTCTCGGACATGGTTCCGGGCACGCTCGCCCCCTTGCCGGGGACAAACGTGGGCCTCACGGAGTTTCAGGTTTATCTGGCCCCGGTGTTTCCCCCTGTTATTCCGCCGTTGCCGGACCCGGGAGACTTTACGGTCGATTTCGATGACGGGGAAAGGCCCGACGGGTTGTTGACGGGACGCTATCCGGATAGCGTGAATGGCATTGACTGGTACTTGGCGGATTGGACGACCGCTACAGACCCGACCAGTAACGGCAACCACTATCTCACCATTGATTTTCCGCGCCCCGACGGCGAGACCCCGGCCAAAGTATATCGAATGTTCATTCTGCCGCGAGGCAAGGTATTGAAAAGCCTAACCGTTCATTTCCCCGCTTCCCCCGCAGGGGTTCCGGTGCCTGGTGGCGCGAATGTATCTCTCTCACAAGGCTTTCAGGGTCTGACTATCGATGGTTTATCGGGGAAATATGACACCGACTGGACCTCGCCTGCGGAGTCGAACATTGTGGCTGTGACGATAGATATGACAAACCTCCCCGCCAACGATTTAAATGATGTCTGGTTTGACGATATTGTGTACGGCGATTGAGCTCTTTAAGGAGATGCAATGTCTTTTGTTTCTGAATCCAGCCGAGTTCGTAAGACAAATAGCAGTAAGGGGAGAGGGAAACCTTTTCGAAATAGGCGATCAGGGAGTCAATCTCCTCCGGAGGCAATCGATCCACTGTGGGAGCTGAAGTGGGCGGAGGGTTCAAGTTTATTTGCAGAGTCGCTTCTACCGGCTGATGGTCCGACAGATCGGGTTTTGGAAAGTCAATCCGCGCCGAAACCGGCTCAAAAAAACCGTTGAAAAAAATGTGGTCGATGACATGTTCGCTGGGATTTCCCTGTCTTTTTGCATATCGGTTTGATTCGCAATAACTGCAGAAAGGTTCATCCCCTTTTCTTTCCTCCACCGCCAGTGGCGCCGCCACTGCGTCGTTTAAGGGAAAAAGGCGCCTGAAGAAATCATATTCGGCCGATTGACGATTCATGTTGAAATCGCCGGCAAAGAGAACGGGTCGTGTCGCGATCCGGTCTTTGAGCAACAACCGGTATTCGAGAAGGAGAAATTTTCTCTCGGGGGTCAGTCGGTCGGCCGACTCGCGAAAACCCTCGACATCCCCCCGCCGGGCGATGGGATGGGTGTTGGCGAGGAATATTTCCGTCCCTTGCACGTCCACTGTCGCCACCCCAAGCCCGTAGCGGTAGCCGACCACCCCCTTTTTGCAGTCCTCCGCATACGATCCCTGCCAGCGGTTGGGGATATAGTCGGCGCCGGTGATCGGGGTGCGGCTCAAAATCCCCATCTCGGAGAGAGGGCCGAAATAGATTCCATACGGATAGCCGCTTTCTTTCTTAAGATAATCAAATTGTTCCGCCTGCCAGACCTCCTGCAAAAAAACGATATCGGCATTTTGTTCTTTCAGCCAGACCGCGATCTGCGCCTGACGGGATTCGATATCCGGCACCTCGCGCAAAAGGCAGAACGGCCCGATGCACAAAAGATAGACATTGAAGGTGATGATTTTCAGGAGGGGGAGGGGCATGGAGATTCAATAGAGGAAGCAATCGTTTGACACAACCCAAAAATCGCCTTATCATCCACCGGTTTTGAGTGGATCGTGGATCGTGGATCGTAGATGGTGGGTAGTCCATTGACGGGTTTCATCCAATGACTATTCACTATTCACCATCCACTATTCACCTGATTATATGGCTAAGGCACGTTTGGGAAAAGAAATATGGATCGAAACAAAGGACGAAGTCGGCAAGTTGGCCAAAATTTGCGGCCCTCTTGCCGAAAAGCGGTTGAACCTTTTGGGGCTTTGCGCGTGGGCCGAAGAGGGGACGGCAAAAGTTCTGCTCATTGCCGAGGACGAGGCAAAAGTAAGTGAAACGCTTAAAAGCGCCGGACTTGCCGGAACCGTAAAAGAGGTGATCCTGGTCGAGTGCGACAACAAACCGGGGACCCTCTTGGAGATCGCCCAAAAACTGGGGAAGAACAACATCGGCATCCATGCCTGCTATGCAACGGCCAGCGGGGGCAAATCGCTGGTTGTCCTTGCAACCGCCGATAACAAGAAGGCGCTGGGTGTTTTGGGGTAGGGGCAATGCATGAATTGCCCCTACAGGTTATGTTTTTTCTTCAGTGAGGAAAAGATATCCAGGACCCGATCCAGGTGCTCGCGGGTGTGTTCCGAGGTGTAGCTGGTGCGTAGCAGTGATTTCCCGCGCGGGACAGCCGGGTGAATGGCCACGTTCACGTAAACCCCCATATTCAAAAGTTCTCTCCACAAGGTAAGGGTCAACAGTTCATCGCCGATAATAATCGGAACGATCGGCGTTTCGGATATGCCGATATTCAAGCCGATCGACTTTAAGCCCTCGCGCATGGTACGGCCGTTGGCGATCACCCGCTCGACCCGTTCAGGCTCTCTTCGCATGATCTTCAGCGCGCAAATAACCGCCGCCACGTTGGGCGCCGGCAGGGAGGCGGAATAGATGATCGAACGCCCGAAATGTTTGATGTAATGGATAATCTTGGCATCACCGGCGACAAATCCCCCGATGGAGGCAAGGGTCTTGCTGAAAGTGCCGATGATCAGATCGACCTCTTTTTCGAGGCCGAAATAATGGGAGGTGCCGCGCCCCCCCGGACCGACTGTCCCGACGCCATGGGCATCGTCGACAATCAAACGGGCCTTGTATTTTTTGCAGACAGAAAGAATTTCGGGAAGACGGCAGAGATTTCCTTCCATGCTGAACACGCCGTCGACAATGACGATTTTCCCCAGGCCAGGTTGGCCTCCCAAGGCGGGGTCGGCCTGTTTGAAGGCCTCTTCCAGCGCTTTTTCGTCATTGTGGTCGAAACGGACAACCTTGCCCCGGGCCAGACGGGCCGCGTCGTAGATGCTCGCATGATCGCCTTTGTCCATGAAGAGAATCGAATTTTCATCGACCAGCGCCGAAATCACGCCGAGGTTGACCTGATAGCCGGTGGAAAAAACGAGACTGTCTTCTTTGTCGAAAAAGTCGGCCAGTTGGCCCTCGAGGAGGCCATGAAGCCGGTGCGTGCCGTTTAAGAGGCGTGAACCGGTAAAGCTTGTTCCAAATTCCATCGCCGCATCGGCAGAGGCTTTCCGGACCTCGGGATGAATGGTCAGGCAGAGATAATTGTTGGAACCGGCCATGATGACCGATTTTCCTTCAATGACGGCAGTGGGGCCGTCATTGCGGTCGAGCGGTTGATAGAGAGGATAGATCCCCATCTGTTTGACACTCTCGCTCTGATTCCAAAAGGGTTCCGCTTTTGAAAAAACATCGTGGGGGTCACTGGGACCGCCATTGGTCCAAAGCTCGCTCGGACGGATTAAATCCGATCCTCGCTCACAAGACCCGGCCTGCTATCGCAAAGACTTGTTTTTATCAATAGTTAAGAGAGGCCGGAAATCAATTCTAATTATTGACGAATCCGGTGAGACGGATTAGAGGAGGCGTGAATGATCCAAGTAGTTGCCGTTAGTTCCAAATCGCTCCGAAAAGAATTCATCGAATTTCCTTATCGGTTCTACAAGCATGATCCGCACTGGATTCCCCCGTTGAAAATCGAACGAAAGGAGATGATCGATCCGAAAAAGAACCCTTTTTTTCAAAACGCCGAGGCTTGTCTGTTTCTTGCCTTCAAAGACGGAAAACCGGTCGGCCGGATCTCGGCGCAAATCAACCGCCTGCATAACGAACGGTATGCCGAAAAGACGGGCCACTTCGGTTTTTTCGACTGCGTCGACGACCCCTTGGTCTCGGCGGCCCTTTTTGAGGAGGCTTCAAGATGGCTTAAGAGCCGCGGCATGGAAAAAATCTGCGGGCCGATGAGTTTTTCGATCAACGAAGAGGTCGGCGTGCTGGTTGACGGCTTCGATTCGCCGCCGTTTCCGTTCATGGCCCATAATCCCCCCTATTATGACAGGCTGATCGGCTCATCGGGGTTTGTCAAAGTGAAGGAACTCCTCGCCTGGAGATATGACTCCCGGTGCGAGGTGCCGGAGGCGGCCCGCCGGATTGCCGAAGCGGTTTGCGGGCACCCAGGGCTGGTCATTCGCGAGATGAATCTCAAAAGAATGGAAGACGAAATCCGGATTGTCAGCGATATTTTCAACTCGGCCTGGTCGAAGAACTGGGGATTTATCCCCTGGACCGAGGCCGAGATAAAAAAAGGGGCCAAAGACCTCAAGATGATTCTCGATCCGAAGATAGCCCTCATCGCCGAGGTAAACGGTATTCCGGCCGCCATCTCGATTGCCATTCCCAATTATCACGAGGCGATCCGTGATCTGAACGGCCGCCTGTTTCCCTTTGGAATTTTCAAGTTTCTCTATCGCCTGAAGCGGCGCAAAATCAAAAGCGCGAGGGTGGCCCTGCTCGGGATCAAAAAAGAATTCCGGGCCGGTGTTCTTGGGGGTCTGGCGGTTCTTTTGTACGTGGAAATGCGCCGCCGGAGCCGCGAGCTGGGTTATTGGAACAGCGAGCTCTCATGGACGCTTGAAGACAACGAAAAGATCAACCATGGAATCGGTTTCATGGGGGCGGAGGTGTACAAGAAATACAGGGTTTATGAAAAAGAACTTTAGGCAAAGACGAGAGATCAGAAAGCAGAGAGCGGAAAGCCGAAATCAGATGGTTTATCCGATTTCTGCTCTCCGATTTCTGCTCTCTGCTTTCTCGCAGTTGCAGTTCTTATGAAAATCTTATTAACCGGCGCCACCGGTTTTGTCGGTTCTCATCTTGCCCGGGAGCTTGTTGACCGTGGGCATAAGGTGTGTGCCCTCGTCCGTTCCCCCGCCCGGGGAAAGTTTCTCGAAGAAATGGGGGTGCAACTCGTCCCGGGCTCGCTTGAAGCGCTCGACAAACCGGATGTTATCCTCCCGGAGGTGGACGGGGTGATTCATAATGCCGGGCTCATCAAGGCGCTTAAAGCAGAGGAGTATTATCGCGTCAATGTTGAGGGGACGAAAAAACTGGTTTGCGCCTTAAAGAGGGCAACGCTCAAAAATTTTGTCTTTGTTTCCTCCATTTCGGCCCGTGGCCCGAATCGGCGTGGGCAAGACCTGCAGGGAACAGGGCCGGTGAGCCACTATGGCAAGAGCAAACTGGAGGCGGAGAATTTTTTATTGTCCTGCCGTGATCAATTTCCCGTAACGATTGTCCGCCCTCCCATCGTTTACGGCCCCGGGGATCCGGAGACGTTAAGGTTGTTTAAGATGTTTCGAAGGGGGTTTTTGGCGCATTTTCCCAAAGGGATTCAAAGGGTGAGTTTTATTTTTGTGAACGATCTGGCGCGTCTTCTGGTTGCCGCTGTCAAGGACAGCCGGCCCGGCCCCGGCCCTTATCACCCCGACGATGGAAGGGGAGGGTACAACTGGGACGAGGTGGTTGAGATTGCGGCGCGGGTCCACAAAAGGCCGGTCCGGAAAATAAATCTTCCCCTTTGGGCGGCCAAGGCCTGTGCCTTGGCCTCAGAGGCGGGGGGAAGGATTTTCGGCTACGCCCCTTTTCTCACGCGCGAAAAATACAAGGAGCTCCTTTGCCCGGACTGGACCTGCGGCGATCCGCGCATCGTCGAAAAATTCCGGCTCGATTCCCTTACCGATTTGCAAAGCGGATTTGTGAAAGCCCGGGAATGGTATGAAAAAGAAGGGTGGCTTTGATGGTGAAAAAACTCCCGTTGGGAATTCTCCTTGCCGCCTCTTTTTTTCTTTCCGGGAGCGCCTTTGCGAAAACGGATCGGGTTCCGGGACCCCGGGCGGACCAGACCCTCACCCTTGCCCTCGACGCCATCCCTTATTCGTTGGTCAAGGAACTCTACGACAAAGGTTATATGGCGGGCTACTCGGCGCCTTCGCTTGTCATCAGCCCCTTTCCCTCCACCACCACCTCCGGATTTACCGGCATGATGATGCCGATCGGGGCTGACAGGGCGCTTGGTTATGACGCCATCTATTATTCCTACGGCGATGACAGGGTAAAGGGGAGCCTTCTGACGGCCCTCAAGGAGAATTACAACGACTATGAAAAATTCTTCGATTTTTACCGCCATTCGTTTGGACAGAAATTTCTCATCTACGCCGCCCCCGGGGTTTCCGTTCAGCGGGATATCGACCGCCTTAAGGTGCATCTCTGGAAACACCCGGAAAAAAAGACCCTCTTTTTTTACATCGGCGGCACCGACGGCACGGCCCACGTTCTGGGGAAAAAAAGGCATGCCCATATCTTGAGGCATATCTTTAAAAGGCTCGACACGATCCGCGCCCGGTACCGGCGGGATTTCGGCCGGGAATTGAAGGTGGTTATTTTTTCCGACCACGGTTTTCACTACCGGCACCTGAAAGGAATCGAAACGAGGCGGCTGGAAAAGATGCTGAAGGAGAAAGGGTACCATCTGGCCAAAAATTTAAATGGGGACCGATCGGTGGTGGTGACGGAATGGGGGAACATCAGCGGGGCCAGTTTTTTTACGCACAAGGAAGACACCGAACCGGTGGCGCGTATTTTAAATGAGTTGTCCGGAAACGATCTGACTTTTTTCGTCAAGGGGAAGTCTATTCGCGTTCTTTCGAAAGAAAGAGGCGAGGCGCGGATCGATTTCACTGCCGGCGGGAAACATTTCAGGTATGTGGAGATAACCGGCGATCCGCTCAACTATGGCGATGTCAACCCCGGCGGTTTTGCCTCCGACCGCAGGTGGTTTGAGGCCACCCATCATCATTATTATCCCGACGCCCTCCGGCGGATTTACGACGCCTTTTTCACCCTGGTGAAAAATCCGGCGACCATCCTCTGTTCCACCCGGGACGATTACGAATTCGGCGATCCGGTCACCCGCTTTTCCTCCAAACTCCATGGCGGACTCAAAGGGACCCACGGCGGGATGTTTTTTACCGCAAGCTCGGCCTTTGTGACGACAAATATCCCCGGCCTGAAACTGCCGCCGGTCTTAAGGTATTCGGAGGTGTTCAAGATCTTGAAATCCCCCACCCCCCCCCTTTAGCAAAGGGGGGCGAGGGGGGATTTAATCCTGTTTTTTATTTGCCCACTCATTTCCTTTTTGCTAGTCTCGCCCGCATGAAAATAATCCTTCTCTTTGTTCTCGCTTCGTTCTTTTTTGTCTCCGGCATGAGTTTGGCTCAAACGATTGATCCGGCCCCGGCAGACGAACCGGTTCCCAAAAGTGAACCGGCTCCAGCCGGCGATCCGGCTCCGGCGGAGGAACCGGACGAGCCGGCCAACGCCCCCGCGCCCGCCCCGTCCGCCGAAGGCGGATCGGCGGAACCGGCGCCGGTTGCGGAGCAGACATTGACGGTTACGGACGGCCTCTACAAGGCGGTCTGCAAAAGCGGGAACGCCCCATTCAAGGAAAAGACAAAGGTGAGCTTCCAGAAATCGGGGGATTCCTACAGCATTCTGGATCAAATACGGGGGGCCATCGAGGGGGAAAAGGGGATCTGGTTTTACTGGTACGACGCCGGCGGAAACACCTTAAGCGCTTTCTTCAAGATGGATGAAAGCAAATCATCCCTGGCAAGCGAGATCAACTCGGCCGTAACCGCCCATGCCAACCGCCCCCGCGATCAGGAGGCCGAATACAAGGCGCGATACCAGTCCTACGAACAAGAGGCCATCAAACAGGCCGAATAAAGTTGTGTGGTGACCATTTCGGAATATCTTTTAACCCATCGACTGCGGGATTATCTTGACGAGTTGGCGCATTTTTCCTCCACCCGGCGCCTGAAAAAATCGCTCGTCTACCGTGGCTTGAAAGACGAGATCGAACGGGTCGCGGGCGGGATTGAGCACGGCTTTTACTCTCCCCCCGGAAGACCTCAAAAAAAGCCGTTCTACCGTATTGTGGCCTGGAATATCGAGCGGGGGCTTGAGTTCAACGGCATTCTTCAAACCTTGAAACATCATCCCGAACTTTCGAAGGGGGATATCTTTCTTTTTTCGGAGACCGACATCGGCATGGCAAGGACGCAAAACCTGAATGTCGCCCGTGAACTGGCTTTGGTGCTCGGCATGAACTATTTTTTCGCCCCTTCGTATCTCAACCTCTGCAAGGGAAACTCGGTGGAAGACCATATCGAGGGGGAAAACGCCCTGGGCTTGCACGGCAATGCGATTTTGAGCCGCTATCCGATGGAAAACTTGAGAATCGTTCCTCTGAAAAATTGCAAAGACAAAATGAAAGGGAAGGAAAAAAGGATCGGTTGCCAGAAAAGCCTCGTCGCCGAGGTTGATTTTCCGTTTAAAAAGGTGACGGTTGCCTGCGTCCATCTCGATGCGCACTCCTCGCAGAGGCAGAGGGGGGCCCAGATAAAAACCGTGCTCGATTCACTTCAGGGAAATCCGCATCCGGTTCTTTTGGGAGGGGACTTGAACACCAGTTCCTACAATGCCCGCCATGCCTTTTTTGCCTTTTGCGGATTCTGGTTCAAGGTGTTTCACGGCGCCGACCGGGTGATCGAGGATCATTATCCCTATCCTCACCGTTTTTATGACCGGCATCTTTTCCGACGTCTGCGGGAAGCGGGATTTGGTTACGAAGACTTCAATGAACCGGGAGTCGGGACACTCCATTACACGGTGGAGGACATGCGTGGCAATTATCTGATGCAAGAAGTGGTTCCGGAATGGTGTCGCAAGGTTGCGGAAAACAAGCTGAAAAAACATGGTGGGAAGGCCTCCTTCAAGCTTGATTGGTTGGCCGGCAGGGGATTAAAGCCGGCCTCTCCCGCAACAGGCGCCTCCCCGCCGAAGGTGATAGGGGGGCTTAAATCTGCCGGGAAACCGGTATCCGATCACGATGCGATTATGGTAGATGTTAATATTTATTGAAAATGCTTATCCTTGTCTCCAACGATGACGGCGTTGATTCTTCCGGCATCAAGGCCCTTGCCTCGGCGCTAAAGACCATAAAAGGGGGGAGGGTTGTTGTCGCGGCCCCCACTACCGAAAGAAGCGCCGCCTCCCATTCGCTGACGCTTCACCGTCCTTTAAGGGTCGAAAAAGTCGGCTCCGATTCTTATGCCGTCGACGGCACCCCGGCCGACGCCGTCATGCTGGGGGTTCACCAGATTCTCGGCAAAAAACCGGATCTGCTTGTCTCCGGCATTAATCAGGGGGCCAATCTGGGGGAGGATGTCCATTATTCCGGAACTGTTTCGGCGGCGATGGAGGGTGCGATCATGGGGATTCCATCCATTGCCGTCTCGGTGATTCGGAACGGGAAGCCGCTGAAGTACGATGTGGCGGCCCTTTTTGCGGTCAAACTGGCCAAAAAAGTGCAAAAAGAGAGTCTTCCCAAAGGAGTGGTGCTGAATGTCAATGTTCCCAATCTGCCGAAAGGGAGAATCCGGGGATATGAGTTCACCATTCTGGGAAAGCACAACTACGGCGATGTGATTGTGGAAAAAATCGATCCGCGGGGGCGCCCTTATTTCTGGATCGGGGGGAATCCCGACGTGTTTGAGAACATCCCGAATTCCGATTGCAATGCCTACCGGCAAAAGAAAATTTCGGTCACCCCCATTCAGGTCGATTTGACCGATTACCGGTTTTTCAGCGGGATCAAACAATGGAAATTGTAACCCTTCAGTCTCGGAAGGCATTCCAGTCCGCCTTACAGTGTGGCGGATCGCGGTCTGTCTGATCGCCACTTTACACGGGAGCTGGACTTCAACTTGGCGGGATTGGCGATATGTATTAAGGTGCGCTCAAACAGTTCAAGAAACCTTCCATGCCTCCCAAGACTTAAAGGGTTATATGATGGGACCAAAACATCGTGATTCCTCCGAGTTTGCCGTCGCGCGCCGACGGATGGTGGAGGAACAGTTGATGGCCCGCGGTGTCCGCGATCCCAAAGTGCTTGAGGTGATGGGGCGGATCCCCCGGCATCTCTTTGTCGAGCAGGCGCTATGGGATCAGGCCTATGGCGATTACCCTGTGGGCATCGGGGAGGGGCAGACGATTTCCCAGCCCTATATTGTCGCGCTGATGACCGAGGCGCTGACCCTTGTGGGAACCGAGGCTGTCCTGGAGATCGGCACCGGGTGCGGGTATCAGACGGCGATTCTTGCCGCGCTTTCGCGGCAGGTCTACACCATCGAGCGGATCAAGGGCCTTGCCTTCAATGCCCGGAAGAACTTGAAGGAACTCGGTTACCGCAACATCATCCTGCGGGTGGGGGACGGGACAAACGGCTGGCCCGAGGCGGCGCCGTTTGACGGCATTCTGGTGGCGGCCGGCTCGCCGGAACTCCCGCGGCCGCTCTTTGACCAGTTGAAAGAGGGGGGGCGACTGGTCATTCCCATCGGCGATGAAGACGAACAGTATCTGGCGCGCGTCACGCGCCGGAACGGCGAGCCGGTTGTCGAGAATCTGGGAGGATGCCGTTTTGTCAAACTGGTCGGCAAATTCGGGTGGGGGAAACAGAGAGAGGCGGGAGATCGGTTTAGGAAGAGATCTTTGGTTTAAAACAATGTCAAATGTCAAATGTCAAATTCCAAAGTTCAAAGGAATGTCAAAAAAACAATTTCAAAAAATCGTTTATAATTTGTCATTTGAACTTGTCGTTTCTTTTGACATTTGAACTTTGACATTTGAAATTGATTTTGTGACTACCTTGAACCTAACCAAATTGGTCAAAGAGAGGGCAAGAGAACTGGGTTTCGACCTCGTCGGCATCGCCCCGGCCGATTCACACGACCATTTTTCTTTTTTTGAAAAATGGCTGAAAAAAGGATACGCCGGGACGATGGAATGGCTGGCCCGCAACAAGGAAAAAAGGGGTGATCCGCAAAAGGTGCTTGAAGGGGCAAAGAGTCTCATCTGCGTGGGCTTAAATTATCATCGCGGCCATCCCCGGTCGGTTGATTGCCGGGAAGAGGGGAGGGGGTGGATTTCAAATTACGCCTGGGGGGATGATTATCACGGGATACTTTTGGAAAAATTGGGGATTTTAGAAGAATTTATTAGAAGCCAGGCCCTTCGACTCGCCCCGAGCGAAAATCGAGGGGCTCGCTCAGGGCAAGCCCGAATGAAATCATACGTCGATACCGGCCCGATTCTGGAACGGAGTTACGCCGCCTCCGCCGGCCTTGGGTGGATCGGCAAAAACACCTGCCTCATCAATAAGGACCTCGGCTCTTTTTTTTTATCGGCGAGATCCTCACCGATCTTGAATTAACCCCCGACGCACCGACTCCCGACTATTGCGGCAAGTGCACCCGTTGCATCGACGCCTGTCCCACGCAGGCGTTAAGGCCTTATGAGATGGATGCGACCCGGTGCATTTCGTATCTGACCATTGAGCATAAGGGCGAAATCTCACCGGAGCTTAAAAAGAAAATGGGGCATCACCTCGTCGGGTGCGACATCTGTCAGGATGTCTGTCCCTGGAACGGCAAGATTCCCTTATCCGGCGAGACGCGCTTTGATCCCCGGCCGGGAAATTTTAATCCCGATTTAAACCGGCTGGCCTCGATAACGCGGGAGGATTTTTCGCGGCAGTTCAGGGGGAGCGCCGTTAAAAGGGTGAAGGGAGAAGGGTTTAAACGAAATGTTGAAATTGCCGTAAAAAACGCGCTATAAGGGTTCCCAAGCCTTAGCCGCGGCGGCGGATGAAGCGGCTTGGGAGCTTAAGTTTGTAGGGCAAAAAGTAACTTGTTTGAACGCGGAGGAAACCATGAGTGAATATATCAAGGCTCTCAACAAATCCGATATCCCCGAAAAAGAGGGAAAAGCGGTTGAGGTGGGGGGGCAGTCCGTTGCCATCTTCAACATCGATGGTGAGTTTTGCGCCATCGATAATACCTGCCCCCATAGGGGTGGACCCTTGGGGGAAGGGGACCTCGAAGGAACGGTTGTCACCTGTCCCTGGCATGGGCATCAGTTTGATGTCACAACCGGTCAGTCACCGATGATTCCGGGCGAAAAGGTGAAAATTTTTCCCTGCAAGGTGGAAGGGGAAAATGTGCTGGTTGAAGTGTGAATGTCGGGGAGACAGGATTTGAACCTGCGACTCCCTGCTCCCAAAGCAGGTACTCTACCAGGCTGAGTTACTCCCCGAACTACTGTGTAGCGCATATATAAGGTGATACTCTAAAACGCATGGGCCACGGAAAAAAGCGTCACTCTATTTGCGCGTGAACAAGCAACTTCAAGTTATCTTATCAAGCGGCTGTTTTCAATG